>JAEUQP010000380.1 GCA_016789645.1 Acidobacteriota bacterium
GCAATCTTCGGGCGCAACCTGGATGGTGTATTTCTGCCCCGCCCATTCGCGGTCTTTGGCATCGCACGATTTGAAAGTTGCGGGCGCGGCGGCCAGATGCTGTTCGTCGTAAACCTTGATGCGGATGACGCTGTGCGGGCAAACCATCGCGCACTTGCCACACTGAATGCAGACTTGTGTATCCCACACGGGAATTTCCGCCGCGATGTTGCGCTTTTCCCATCGCGCAGTGTTGGTCGGAAAAACACCATCTGCAGGCATGGCGCTGACCGGCAAGGCATCGCCGCGACCGGCGAAAATTTCACCGAGCACGTTGCAAGCGAACGGCGGCGCATTGAGGAAAGCAGGCGGCGGCAGTTCCAGATGCCCGTTGAGTTTCGTCGGAGGCGCGACTTCATACAGATGCGCCAGAGTTTCCTCCACCGCGCGCAAATTCATCTGGACGATCTCTTCGCCTTTTTTGCCATAGGTTTTCTTGATGGATTCTTTGATTGCGGCAATGGCTTCGTCGCGCGGCAGCACGTCGGCAATAGCAAAAAAGCAAACCTGCAAAACAGTGTTGTTCTGTTTGCCCATGCCGCTTTCGCGCGCGACACGGTCGGCATTGATCACATAAAACTTCAGTCGCTTATCCAGAATTTGTTGCTGTGTACGACGCGGCAAATGCGACCAAACTTCTTCTGCTGCGTATGGCGTATTCAGCAAAAAGACGCCGCCGGGTTCGATCAACTCCAACACGTCGTGACGTTCCAACAGCACAGGCTGATGACAGGCGACGAAATGCGCCTGCTGAATCAAATAGGTCGAACGAATCGGCTCTGGCCCGAAGCGCAAATGCGAAACGGTTTCGGAACCGGATTTTTTCGAGTCATAAACGAAATACCCTTGTGCGTAATGATCGGTTTGTTCGCCAATGATCTTGATGGAGTTTTTGTTCGCGCCGACCGTGCCGTCCGAACCGAGTCCGTAAAACACCGCTCGCGTCACGTTGTGCGGTTCGATGGAAAAGGCTGCGTCGAAATCCAGACTGGTGTGGCCAACATCGTCGCGGATGCCTATGGTGAAGTGATTTTTCGGTTGTGGCTGCAACAGGTTGTCGAAAACAGCCTTGACCATCGCGGGCGTGAATTCTTTGGACGACAAACCGTATCTGCCGCCAACCACGCGCGGCAACGCAGCCAATGAAGCTTCGTGCAAAGCCGTCACGCAATCTTGGTAAAGCGGTTCGCCCGCGCTGCCGGGTTCTTTAGTGCGGTCGAGCACGGCGATGGATTTGGTGGTTGCTGGCAAAGCGGCGACAAAGCGCGCAGCATCAAACGGGCGATACAACCGAATTTTAACGACACCGACTTTCTGGCCTTGCGCGTTCAGCGCGTCCACGGTTTCGTGAACGGTTTCCGCGCCCGATCCCATCAGCACGATGACGCGCTCAGCGTCCGGTGCTCCGTGGTATTCGTAAAGCTGGTACTGCCGCCCGGTCAATTCGGCGAACAGGTTCATCGTGCGTTCCACGGTGTTCGCGCATTCGACATAATACGGATTGACCGTTTCGCGGCCTTGGAAATACACATCCGGGTTTTGCGCCGTGCCGCGCAGAGTCGGATGGTCGGGCGACAACGCACGAGCGCGCAATTCGGCAATTCGAGTTTCGTCCACAAAAGCGCGCAGCACTTCATCGCCGAGCGGTTCGATTTTGGCGATTTCGTGCGAAGTGCGAAATCCATCGAAGAAATGCAGAAATGGCAGCCGCGATTGCAAACTCGCCGCATGCGCGATCAAGGCGAAATCCTGAGCTTCCTGCACGGAATTCGAGCAAAGCATGGCCCACCCAGTGGCGCGCGTGGCCATCACGTCGCTGTGGTCGCCGAAAATCGAAAGCCCCTGTGCCGCCAACGAACGCGCCGCAATATGAAAGACCGTCGGCGTCAATTCGCCCGCGATCTTGTACATATTCGGAATCATCAACAGCAGCCCTTGCGACGCGGTAAAGGTCGTGGCCAACGCGCCGGTTTGCAACGCGCCATGCACAACGCCCGCCGCGCCGCCTTCGCTTTGCATTTCGACAACAGCCGGAACGGTGTTCCACAGATTCAGTTTTCCCTGGGAAGCCCATGCGTCTGCCCATTCGCCCATTGGCGACGCAGGTGTGATCGGATAAATGGCGATGATTTCAGTTAAACGGTAAGCGACTGAGGCAACAGCTTCGTTACCGTCCAACGTAACAAATTCTTTCACGGCGGATTCCTCCTCTTGTTCGGACAGCGTCAGTTCATTACGATGAGGATCAGCAAGGCTTATGCCAACGCAATATCCAGCAATTATTGGCATTTACGAAAATTGGGGGTGTGCAAAGTTGCTCACTGTTGAGCAAAATTGCTCAACGGCAAGCTTGCTTGTTTCCAGACTTATCAATTCGAAAGAGGTTCTTATGACAAAATCGCGCGTCCGAATTGTTGTGCTGTTGTCGCTGTTGTCGTTCGTTGCTTTCGGCCAGGCGTCCAAGGAAACGCTGCCATATTTCACGGAACCGGCAATTTCACCTGATCGCACGGAAATCGCGTTTGTTTCCGGTGGCGACATCTGGACCGTTCCCACCAGTGGCGGCGAAGCGCGTTTGCTGGTGGCGCACGCGGCCAATGAATCGCGTCCGCAATATTCGCCTGACGGCAAACGGTTGGCGTTTATTTCCAACCGCACGGGCAGCGGAGACATTTACGTGCTGACGTTAGCGACGGGCGATTTGCGGAGGCTGACCTTTGACGATTCGAACGATCAATTGGACGGATGGTCGCGCGATGGCAAATGGATTTACTTCACCTCTTCCAGCAAAGACATCGCTGGCATGAACGACGTGTTCCGCATCAACAGCGAAGGCGGAACACCGATGCAAGTCACAGGTGACCGGTACGCCAGCGAATTTTTCGCTGCGCCTTCGCCGGACGGCAAAACGCTGGCCTTTGCCGCGCGCGGTAACAGCGCAGGCCAATGGTGGCGCAAAGGCCACAGCCATTTGGATGAATCGGAACTCTGGCTGCTTCACGATGGAGGCAAGTACGAACAGGTGGTCGAACGCGGCGCGAAGAATCAATGGCCGATGTGGAGCGCCGACGGAAAAACTGTGTTTTTCATGTCCGACCGCAGCGGCGCGCAAAACCTCTGGTCGAAAGCCATCGGCGGGCAGGCAAAACCACTCACTAAATTCACCAATGGCCGTGTGCTCTGGCCGACGATCAGTTACGACGGCAAGACGATTGTTTTTGAACGCAATTTCAGCATCTGGAAATTCGACACGGCTTCGGGACAAGCGACTGAAATTCCCATTACGCGTCGCGGCGCCCCGACTGGCCCCAGCATTGAACATTTGGCATTGACCAATGGCTTTGGCGATTTGGCGCTTTCGCCGGATGGCAAAAAAGTCGCCTTTTCTGTGCGCGGAGAAATCTTTGCGGCTTCTTCAAAAGACGGAGGTGACGCCGTGCGTGTCACGCGCACAGTCGCAGCGGAAAGTGATATCGTCTGGTCGCCAGACAGCAAACGCATCGCTTATGTTTCAGAACGCGATGGCGCGCCTCATCTGTTTTTGTACGACTTCACCGCTAACACGGAAACGCAACTGACCAATACGCCTGCAGCCGATGCCGTGCCGCGTTTTTCGCCCGACGGAAAATTGATCGCCTTCGTCCGCGACGGCAAAGAGCTTCGCGTTTACGAAACCGAATCGAAACAGGAGCGAAAACTGGCCGACGCCAAAATGGAGCGTCCGCCGTTTTTGAACAATCGCGCTTTTGCATGGTCGCCGGATAGCAAATGGCTGGCGTTTTCGGCGGTCAGTAACAAATCGTTCCGCAACATTTACGCTGTCGCGGCTGCCGGCGGCGAAGCCAAACAAATCAGTTTGCTGGCTTCGAATTCCGGCAGTTCAATTTCGTGGCATCCCGACGGAACCTATCTGCTGTTTCAGACAGTCATGCGCACCGAAAGCGGTCAAATCGCCCGCGTGGATTTGATACCGCGCACGCCGAAATTCCGCGAAGACCAGTTCCGCGATCTGTTCCGCGAAGAATCGCCGCGCATTCCGGGTCGTCCGCAAGCTCCACCGCCGCAACCACAACCAACTCAACAACCCGCTGATCCTGCGCCGACGACACCCGCCAGAAACGCAGCCAAACCGGTTGAAATCGTGTTTGAAGGAATTCGCCAACGCCTGAGCCTGTTACCGGTCGGCGTAGACGTGAACTCGCTGACGATCAGCCCCGACGGCAAAACGCTGTTGATGAGCGCCAGCGCCGAAGGCCAGACCAATCTTTATACCTGGTCACTGGATGAACTCGGGCGCGATCAGGGCGTAGCGCGGCAACTGACTTCGACGCCCGGTTTCAAAAGTGACGCGCAGTTTTCGCCCGATGGCAAAGAGGTTTACTTCCTGGAACAAGGCCGCATCAGCGTCATCAACATGGACACGCGGCTGCCGCGCTCGCTCGCCGTGACCGCCGAACTGGACGTGGATTTCCATCAGGAAAAGCTGGCCGTTTTTCATCAAGCCTGGGCGTTGCAGCGCGATCATTTTTACGACGACAAATTCCATGGCGCGAATTGGGACGCCGTTCGTGCCGAATACGAACCTCGCATTGC
>JAEUQP010000397.1 GCA_016789645.1 Acidobacteriota bacterium
ACTTCCAGCGGTTGCCGTACTTGCAACGAGCAATCAAGGCGGCCGTTGAAACGCAGAATTTCAACTAAAACAGAGTCTGTTGCCCCCTGGCCTCAGACCCGCCCAAAGACCGAATTTCAACTAGGTTTTGGACAATGCCTGGAAGCTGTTACACGTTAGAAACTTGTTCGTTCATGGAAAAATCTGATAAGTTGCAAAATTAGTCGGACGCTTAGCAACTTGCCTACCACAGAAATGAGTAGGCTTTTGATCCCACTGCAACACGACATCGCGCAAGAATCCTCAGTCGAGTGGGTGAGATTCCCAGACTTCTTGGCTTGATTCCAGAGTGACGACTGATTTTTCAGCCTTTAGCGGCGGTACGTTTCTTGCACCTTTTCAAATTCAATATGGATGGGTTTGTTCAAGGAGGGAATTATGTCGAATCGAATGAAAGTGCTGGTTGCGTATGATGGGTCTGCTTGTGCGGATGCCGCGATTGCGGAATTGCCACGAGCAGGATTGCCAGAGGAAGTTGAATGTATGGTGTTGTCGGTGATCGAAAACTGGTTGCCGCCACCATCGGGATTGGAAATTGTCCAGCATATTGATCGGGATCAGGAATACATGCTGTTGGCGATGGAGGCAGCCAACCGGTTGCGCGAGATCGCTCCGGGGTGGATTGTCAAAGCTGAATTGAGTGTTGGCGCGCCAGCTTCCCAGATTCTGGAAAAAGCCGAGCAATGGAAACCGGAGTTGATCGTCATGGGCGCTCACGGACGGACGGCGCTGGGACGATTCTTTTTCGGCAGCGTTTCGCAGAAAGTGTTGCACGAAGCCAGGTGTTCTGTGCGTGTGGCACGCGAACCGGAAGAAAAATCAGATCATCCATTGCGGTTGTTGATCGGATTTGATGGCTCGCCCGGCGCCACCGAAACCCTGCGTGTGGTTACGGCTCGTAAGTGGCCTGCGGATTGTGAAGCGCGTGTGGT
Organism: Acidobacteriota bacterium; assembly: GCA_016789645.1. Taxonomy (GTDB): domain Bacteria; phylum Acidobacteriota; class Blastocatellia; order RBC074; family RBC074; genus RBC074. Next base: position 972 of record JAEUQP010000397.1, read on the forward strand.
GTATGCCGCCTGGCCGAGTGTGGAATTCGCTTCCAAACCTCTGATCGGGAAGATTGCCGATTGGGTGGCCGATGAAGAATTGAAGATCAAGCGGAAGATCGAGGGCGTTGTCCGCGACCTCAGCGCTGCGGGGTTGACCACAAGCTCCGTCATCAAAGCGGAAAACCCGAAACAATTGTTGATCAGCGAAGCCGAAAGCTGGAAAGCGGATTGCATTTTCGTCGGCGCTCGCGGATTGGGGACACTGGAACGCTGGCGTTTGGGGAGCGTTTCATCCGCCATTGCCGCACGCGCGCATTGTTCGGTGGAAGTTGTGCATTCCTGACGACGAAATTCCTTCGGCTGGCTCACCAAAACAAATGGCGCGAGCTTTTCGCTCGCGCCACAAATCCCCCAATCCCGGCCTACGATTCAAAACTCAAAAGCGTTTTGCTGCCGGTGACATCCACAATTTCCAATGCTTCATCGCGTCCAGCGACGTTGGTTTTGGGAAACACCTGCGTCGCTTGCGTAATGGCGTGCGTCAGATGCTGGCTGTCTTCCGGTGACGTTCCGCCCAGCAAAATTTCGATCCTCGGTCTGCCGCTTCCGGTTTCGTCCACGCTGATTCCATTCAACGGTAAATGCCGCTCCGCCTCCTGTGCGCCGAGTTCGCCCAGAACTTCAATCCGGGTCAGACGCAGGCGATTGCGTTTACTGAATTCATTGAAAAACGTCGTCCATTGATTGCGTTTGATTTCGTTTGACATAAAACCTCCAGGTCAATTCGGTGACAAATGAGACAAGTAATTTCCTTTCACGATGCGTCTTAATTGCTCAGTCAAAAAAACAAGTTTCACTGCTTGTAAGGTGCAAGGTGCGTGCCGTGAGTTCTGGTTGGCAGGGCCTGGCGAGGAAAGAAGTGTGCTTGTCGCACTGTGTGTTTTCAACGGAGGGTAAGTTTTGTCATTCGAGGCACAAAGCTTGCTCCATCTGTTCATGGAGCAGGCAAGAAAACCGGGTTTCCAAGCGCTTTTGCTGAGTTTGAACGAGGGGTGTGTGAATGTTGAGGATTTCTTCGCGTAGCAGAGCCATTCAGTAGGGTGGAATTACTCAGCTTTGCTGAAGGAGAGTGGGATCGAGGTTTGTTGGTATGAGATTCAGAGATCGTCGAGAGGCAGGTAAATTGTTGGCGCAATCGCTCAAGGAATTTGCCAATCAAAATCAGGTGGTGGTTTTGGCGTTGCCGCGCGGCGGAGTTCCTGTGGCTGCGGAAATTGCCGCAGCTTTGCAGGTGCCGTTGGACGTGTTGCCGGTTCGCAAGCTTGGCACGCCGGGACAGGAAGAATTGGCCATGGGAGCGATTGCTTCCGGCGGAGCCAGAGTCTTGAATGATGATGTGATTCAAAGTCTGGCCATTTCGCCTGAACTTGTTGAATCAGTTGCTGAACGGGAATTGCGCGAGCTGGAACGGCGCGAGCGGCTCTATCGCGGAACTCGTCCGGCTGCGAAGCTGACCGGTCGCACGGTGATTTTGGTGGATGATGGATTGGCGACTGGTTCGACGATGCAGGCGGCTGTCAACGCCGTGCGGCAACATCATCCCGCGCGAATTGTTGTGGCTGTGCCGGTTGCCGCTGAATCCAGTTGCCAGGCGTTTAACTGCCCGGACGAAGTTTTGACCTGCGTCTGCGAAAGAACCGTCGAA
>JAEUQP010000417.1 GCA_016789645.1 Acidobacteriota bacterium
CCAGGCCAATGACGGCCTCCCAACCTGCTTTCACTGCTTTTCTCCTTCAGATAAGGTCAATCAAGCGGCGGATTATAGCGGCTGACTTCGGGCTAAGCCAGACAGCGATTACAGTTTCTGCCATAATCCGATTCGCTCATTCCACTATTTGGGAAATCGCAAAATGACTGCTTTGCTCGAAGCCAGCAATCTGACCAAGTCGTACGCCGGAGTTCAGGCACTGAAAGCCGCTTCGTTTGAACTGCGCGCCGGAGAGGTTCACGCCCTGATCGGCGAAAACGGCGCCGGCAAATCAACGCTTATCAAAATCATCACCGGAGCCGTCGAAGCTGACAGCGGCGAAATCAACCTTGATGGCCAGACGATTCAGGATAATTCGCCACAACTGGCCAAATCGCTTGGCATTGCGGCGATTTACCAGCAGCCTGCGCTCTTCCCTGAATTGACCGTCGCGGAAAACATCGCACTTGGCGTGGAGCAAACTTCTGGTTGGCGACCGATCAACTGGAAAGCTCGGCACGTTCGTGCCGCAGAATTGTTGGCACAAGTTGGCGCGAACATTTCGACGGAGGCGCTAGCTGGTGAACTGACCATGCCGCAACAACAACTCGTCGAAATCGCGCGCGCGCTCGGAGCCAATGCGCGCGTGCTGATTTTTGACGAACCGACGGCTTCGCTTTCCGAAGAAGACACGCAAAACCTGTTTCGTGTCATTCGCGAACTGCGCGAACGCGGCGTAGCCATCACCTACATCTCTCACCGCCTGGACGAACTGCCGATCATCGCCGACCGAGTCACTGTGCTGCGCGACGGCGTGACGATTGAAACCCGGCAAATGGCCGACGTGAATCGGCAGGAATTGATTCGCTTGATGGTCGGGCGCGAATTGTCAGCAATCTTTCCGAAACGCGCTGTCGCGCTGGGGCCCAACCGCGAAGTCGGCTTCGGCGAAACCGTGCTGGAAGTTCAAAACCTGACTTGTCGTGTGGCAGGCATCCGCGACATCAGCTTTACCGTTCGCGCCGGAGAAATCCTGGGCTTGGCGGGATTGGTTGGCGCGGGGCGAACGGAACTGGCGCAAACCTTGTTCGGCTTGACGCCAGCAGACAGCGGTGAAATTCATCTGCGCGGCCAAGCGGTGAAAATCACGTCTCCGGCGCAAGCAGCCGCACTCGGCATCGCATACGTTCCCGAAGATCGGCGGCGACACGGAGTGATTCTGGAACTGCCGATTGCGGCCAACACAACGCTGGCTTCTCTGCGAAACCTGGCGAAATTCGGCTTTCTGGATTTCGCCGCCGAACGCGAGCTTGCGGCTGATTACGCCTCGCGGCTGGGCGTCAAAACGCCTGCGCTGTTTGCGACTGCCGGAACTCTGTCCGGCGGCAACCAGCAAAAAGTCGCGCTCAGCCGTTGGCTGGCGACCAAACCATCGGTGTTGATTCTGGACGAACCGACGCAAGGCATTGATGTCGGCGCGAAATCAGAGATTCATTCGTTGATGGGCGAACTGGCCGAACAGGGTTTGGCGATTGTGATGATTTCGTCGGAGCTTCCCGAAATTTTAGGCATGAGCGACCGCATCGCCGTGATGCACGCGGGACGAATTGCCGCGACGTTTGATCGCGCCGAGGCTTCGCAGCAAAGGATTCTGGCGGCGGCGCTGGGACATTGACATCGAGAAGCCAGAAAAGAAATTAGCCATTAACCATTCGCCATTAACCATTATCCGACAGGTAGAGATGCCTTTTACCCTGCCTAATAATGGTCAATGCGTAATGGTCAATGGCTAATTTTGACAGCTTTACTCAGCGGCGTCTGAATCTTACCGCGCAGAAAATTTGTAGATCGTCGTTGTCTGATACTTTTCGCCGGGTTTCAGCACCGTCGAAGGGAAGTTTGGCTTGTTCGGCGAATCCGGGTAATGCTGCGTTTCCAGACAGAACGCGCCGCGTCGCGGATACGTTTTGCCGCCTTTGCCTGTGATCGTGCCATCCAGAAAATTCGCAGTGTACAACTGCACGCCGGGTTGATCGGTAAACACTTCCATCACGCGCCCGGTCGTTGGTTCGTAAACTTCCACCGCCTGCACATCCAGCTTGCCGCCTGTATCCAGCACGAAGTTGTGATCGTAACCATTGCCGATGACGATCTGTTCGTGCGGATCACCAATGCGCGCGCCAATAGCGGTCAGTTTGGAAAAGTCGAACGGCGTTCCCGCCACGTCAGCCAGCTTGCCGGTTGGAATCATGGTCTTGTCCACCGGGGTCGTTTGTTTGGCGTTGATCTTCAATTGGTGGCCCAGGATGTCGCCGTTGCCAGCTCCCGCCAGATTGAAATAGGAATGATTGGTCAGGTTGACGACGGTTTCCTTGTCGGTGGTCGCCGAATATTCGATCTTCAATTCGTTCTGGTCGGTCAGCGTGTAAGTCACCGTCGCTTCCAGATTGCCGGGATAATTTTCTTCGCCGTCTTTGCTCAGATAGGTCATGCGAACGGCGATTCCTTCTTTGCTGCTGGCGTCCGAAGCCGTCCAGATTTGTTTGTAAAACCCGTTCGGCCCGCCGTGCAGATGGTTGGGACCGTTGTTTTTGGCCAGCGTGATTGTTTTGCCGCCGAGTTTGAATTCGCCTTTGCCGATGCGGTTGGCATAACGACCAGCCAGCGAACCCATGTGCGGATTCTTGGCCAGATAGCCCTTAATGCTGTCATACCCCAACGCCACGTCGTCCAGTTTTCCAGTGCGATCCGGGACTTTGATCGAAGTCACGGTTGCGCCGTAGTTGGTGATTTTGACCTCAACGCCGTTTTTGTTCGTCAGCGTGTACGAGTCCACTTCAGTGCCGTCAGGCAATTTGCCAAAACTCTCTTTTTTCAATTTCGGTTCTGCTCCTTTTGCTGCCGTTTGCGATTTCTGGGCGTCGGGTTTGCCCACTTCCGAAGTTTGCTGTCCGCAACCGCTCAAGCTAATGCCGAGCGCAATCAGCGACAACAGAGTCCAAGCTCTTTTGAATTGCATCCGTGAATCTCCTGTTTGGGTTGGAAGTGTAATGATCGTGCGGCGGGCATTGTACTTGGCGAAGCTTTAGACGGCTAGCCATTCGGCGATCAGAACAATGACTTTTGTTCTATGCCTTTGCTGAGCATTTCGACGCGGCGGATGTAGGCTTTGACGTCAAACTTTCGTTCGCAGCCGCTGCGAGCCATAAACCGAACCATGCCGAAAATCGGTCGCTGAGGCGCCCACGGGCGATCATGCTTTCCTCCAATTGCCCAGGCGATGCCTGTGTATCCGTTCGGATCGCGGCCATCAAGTTCGTACCGATCATTCAGCCGAACCGCAATGTCGAAGGCTTCTTCGGGCGAAGGCGACCATTCCAGAATTTTCTTCGCCCAATACATTCGCAGATAGCCATGCATGCGTCCGGTCGTCACCATTTCCATCTGCGCGGCGTTCCACAGGTCGTCGTGCGTTTCGGCGTTCTCAAATTGCGACTCTGAATACAAGTGCGGACGTGGATCACGCCGATGTTCGTCCAGCGTTTTCAGCGCCCAGGCGTGACACCCCGCCAATCGGTCGTAATTTGGATTGCGTGCGACAAAATTGATCGCCACTTCGCGGCGAACGATCAATTCTTCCAGATAAGCGTCTTTGGCGACTTGCGGCGCGTCGGCGTCGCGCGCAGCCAGCGCAATCGTCAACGGGCTGAGTTGACCAAAATGCAGATACGCCGACAACGAACTCGTACCCGGCAGATGCGGCAAGTTGCGCGCGGTGTCGTAACTTTTCAATCCCGACGTGACGAATTTTTTCAGCAAGTCCAATCCGGCGCTGGTTCCGCCTTTGAAATGGCTGACCGGCTGAACGCTGCGGTCAAAGGGCAATTCGGCCAGCAATCGCGTCTCGTCAATCGGCTGGCTCTGCGGCAATTGGGCAGCGTTCCATTTGAATTTTGCCGAAGGGTTTTCGAGCGACTGAAAGAAGATCGGCAACAGCCGATGAATCTTCGGGCGAATGGTGCGCGCGGCGTATTCTTCCTTTTCAAAAAATCTGGTCGGCACAATCACGTCGGCGTCCACCGTCCAAAACGGCACACGGAGTTTTTCTGTTGCCGCGCGCCGCCAGCCTTCGGGCTCGCGCATGGGATTTTCATCGCCAACAACCAGCGCCGCGTTCACTTCTTCGCAAAATCGAATCAGATCGTGATTCGGAAACGGGCGAAAAACAAAAGCTGCGCCGCGTTCTTCCACGCGACGTTTGGTTTCGGCCAGCCCTTCGATCAAGAAGGCGTAATGACGCAAATTCGCGTTCGGATATTTCGGATGCAACCCGAAAAACACCGCCAACGGTTTTTGCAATTCATTGGCGGCGGTAATCGCCACATCCAGCGCGGGATTGTCCAGGCCACGTTGCGCGCGCTGCATCCAGTACACGACACAGCCGCCTTCGGTGTTTGGCAAACCTTTACGGCGAACCATTACTCGCGGATCGGATTGCAGTTTTTCGAGTTCGTCCAAGAAATCTACTCCTTCACTTCGCCGAGCAATTCAGCGGTCACCTGTTTTCGATACTCGAAGATCGTTTTCAGCGAACGGCGCACAAACAGCCAATGCGCCATCCGTCCGAAAATGCCAAACGGAATTTGGTACAACACCTGATCGCGCATCAACGTGCGATTGGGCGCAATTTCTTCAAAAGTGTGCGTGTGATGCCAGAGCACATACGGGCCTTTCAGTTGCCGATCCACAAAATACTCTTCCGGTTTCCAGGCCTCGATCAGCGTTCGCCAGCGAAATTTGATGCCGTACAGTTTCAATTCGTAATCAATGATCGCCCCTTCGGCCATTTCAATCGGCGGCGGAGTCGTAATGTGAAACTTCAAAAACGGCGGCGTGATCCGCTCCAGGTTGAATGCGTCGCAAAAGAACTTGAAGGTTTCCGAACGCGACAGTGGAATCAGTTGCTCCTGTTCGAGTGTGTAAATGTGCATGTCGTTACCTTAATAGTGAATCAAGAGCCGGTTGCAACTGGGGATAACGAAACTTGTAACCGGTTTCCAAGGTGACCGTGGGATAGACGCGCTGGCTATCCAACGCGGCATTGGCCATTTCTCCCATGACAATTCGCAAGGCAAATTCAGGAACGGGAAAAATCGTCGGGCGATAAAGCGCCGATCCCAGCGCTTTGGTGAATTCGGCGTTGGTGGCGGGATTCGGTGCGACGCCATTGAGAACGCCATTGATGTGTTCGTCATACAGCGCGTGACGAAAAATTCCGACGATGTCATCCAGATGAATCCAGGGAAACCATTGCCGCCCGCTTCCCAAAATTCCGCCGACACCCAACTTAAACGGCAACAAAATCTTTTCCAGCATGCCGCCGTCACCCAGCACCACTCCGATTCGCACCAGCACGACACGCGTTCCAAACTCTTTGGCTTGTTCGGCTTCGTGTTCCCACGCAGTGCATATATCCGGGAAAAACCCTTTGCCCGGCGCGGATCGCTCGTCCACCTGTTCATCACCGCGATTTCCGTAAAACCCAACCGCCGAACTGCTAAGAAACACCTTTGGCGGAATTTTGGCGGCTTTCATTCCTTTGACCAGATTTCTGGTTCCGATGACTCGCGAATCGCGAATCCGCCGTTTTTGCTCGTCTGTCCAGCGTTTGGCGGCAATCGGTTCGCCCGCCAGATGAATTACAGCCTGGACATCTGTCCAGCATTCGTCCGGCGGAGTTTCCGCTTCCGGGTTCCATCGAAACGCCTTGGCTCCCGGAACAACCGCAGCGGATTCAGGGCGTCGCGTAAGCACAACCAGTTCGTGACCATCGGCGGCAAGTGCTTTGCACAGAGCTTTTCCAATGAATCCTGTCGCTCCCGTCATCAAAATCTTCATGGTTTCTCCTCAAAATTAAGAACCAAGTTTTGTCTTCCACTTTTCTTAGACACCTACTAGAATACACCTTGACCCGGACAAGTCAACTAGATTTTGTCTATTTTTCTTCTTGACAAAATCAAGACAAGGTTCAAAATAGCAACCGTTATGATAGATCAAATGATTGATTACTCAACGATTCCCAAATACAAAATCGGAGCCGTCAGCCGATTAACCGGACTTTCTGTGGATGTGGTGCGTGTCTGGCAACGCCGGTACCAAGCCGTCATCCCGCAACGGAGTGAAGGAGGTTCGAGGCTGTATTCAGATTCGGATGTGGCGCGGTTACGAAAATTGCGCCAAGCGGTCGAGTTGGGACATTCGATCAGCCAGATCGCCAGCTTGCCGGATTCCGAGCTTGAAACTCTGGGAAGCAAACAGGCGGCGACGATTGGAGCGTTTTCGCTGACCGAACAACCGCCAGATCAATATGCGATTTCGCGTGATCGTTTTATGTCAGCCATTGAACGGTTTGACATTGTCGCCGCTGACGAAGAAATCCATCGCGCGGCCACATTGTACCCGCCCAGAATCATCATCAAACACATCGTCATACCGTTGCTGGTGGAAATCGGCGAGCGCTGGGCGCACAAGGATTTGGGCATTGCTCATGAACACGTGGCCACGAACATGATGCGCAATTTGCTCAGTTCCCTTTTTCGCTTGTATCCACCGGACGAAGCGGCGGATTCCATCGTGTTGGCAACGCCTGCCGGAGAACGACATGAATTCGGCATTTTGATTGCCGCATTGATCGCCGCTACAAGAGGTTGGCGAGTCATCTATTTGGGAATTGATCTACCTGCCGCTGAAATCGTTCGCGCAGTGAAGTTGTCAAAATCGCGAGTGTTGTTGCTGAGCTCGATTCATCAGCAAAATCCCAACATCGCGGAAGAATTGAAATTCATCGCCGAACAAATGCCGCACAATTGCCGGGTCTGGGCGGCGGGCGCTGGGGCTTACAACCATCGTGATCTGGTTGAACAAGCGGACTGGATTCTGATTCGCGATTTTGACGATCTGGATGATCGGCTGAAACGTTGATCCGTTTTTGTTCATCGCACCAACCGCTGCAAAGGCAATTCGGGCAACCTCCCAATTCGTTGCAGCTCTTCTGGTGAGCCTTTATAGTTTCAGGCGATGAACACACGTCAATCGTTTTCCAGCGAACCTTACGGGGAGCGTAAACCACCTGAGTCTTGCCGAAAGTTTGCTTTCCGGAACATTCAGGTCTTTTACGCTCCCCGTGCCGCATTCATCGTTCTTTTGATGTTCCTGTTCGTGTTCTCACCGACCTTTGCTCAACGCAACCAGCCAGCCAAACCGCCTGCCAACGCCGAACAACAATACAAATTTGGACTTGCGGCCTTGCAGCGAAACAATCCCGCGCAAGCTGTTGCTTCATTGCGCTCCGCAATCAAGTTGCAACCGGAATTTGCCGAAGCGCACAACGCGCTTGGCACGGCGCTCGGACAACTTGGGCAAAGCGACGAAGCGATGCAGGCGTTTCGCCGAGCGATTGCGCTTCGACCTGATTTTGCCGAAGCGCGCGCCAATCTGGGGCTGGCGTTGCAGCAAAAAGGCCAGCTTGCCGAAGCCATCAACGAGTTTCGCGCAGCGCTCGATGCGCGTCCGAACTTCGCCGAAGCGCACAGCGCGCTGGGGTTTGCGCTCGGACAGACGGGAAACATCGAAGCAGCCATTGCTGAATTTGAAGCCGCCATCAAACTCAAACCAGATTTTCACGAGGCGTTTTTTCGGCTGGGCGTGACGCGCTGGTTCAGCAATCAATTTGCCGAAGCCATCGCGCCATTGCGTCAGGCGGCCAAACTCAATCCCAAACATTTTGAATCGCGCTATTACCTGGGCGTGTGTTTGCAAAAGACCGGGGCAATTCCCGAAGCGATTGACGAATTGCGGCAAGCCGTCAAGCTGGCGCCGAAAGTCGCCGACGGATTCAACGCGCTGGGATTGGCGTTGTACGTGGACGAAGACACCGACAACGCCATTGCCGCATTGCGCGAAGCCATTCGGTTGAAGCCGGATTTCATCGAAGCGCGCAATCAACTGGGACTGACCTTCATTCAAAAACGCGATGCAGCAGCGGCTGTCGCCGAATTTGAAGCGGCGCTGAAACTCGATCCGAACAATTCGGTGACGCTCAACAATTTGGGGCTGGCGCTGATTCAAAAAGCCGATTACGCAGCGGCGATTGATGTGTATCGCCGTTTGCTGGCCGCCAATGCCAATGAAGCCGAAGCCTGGTACAACCTGGGCGTGGCGCTGAAATACAAAGACGATTTTGCCGGAGCGATTGACGCACTGCGCCGCAGCATCGCTTTGCAACCGTCATTGCACGAATCGCATTACACGCTGGGCATCACGTTGATGCAGCAAAGCAAGCTGGATGAAGCGGTCGAGGCGTTTCGCGGAGCCGTTGCCGCCAAACCGGATTTTTCGCAAGCGCATTACACGCTCGGCACGGCCTTGCAGCAGAAAGGCGAACTCGATGCGGCGATTGCCGCGTTTCGCACGGCCATCCAGCTTGCGCCGCTCAACCCGGAAACGCACAACACGCTCGGCAATGCGCTGCGGCAAAAAGGCGATTTGCCCGCTGCGCGCGCCGAATTCGCCGAAGCCGCCCGGTTGAATCAACTGAAAGCCAATCATCAGGCGGCGACGTTTGACACCAACACCGGCATTCAAAAACTGAAACAAGGCAATCTAGCTGCCGCCATCAGCCTGTTTGAATCGGCGATCAAAAAAGATGACAGTTACGCGCCCGCGCATTACCAACTGGGTCTGGCGTTGCGAAAAAAAGGCGACCGAAAAGGCGCGGCGGCGGCTTTCGAGCGCGCGCAACAGCTTGATCGAAGATTGCGACCGCCGCCCACAAAGTAACTGGAAATACAGAATAAACGGAGATAACGAAAGAAACGGAAAGGATAAACAAAAGACTTCCGTTGATTCCGTTATTTCCGTCAATTCCGTGAGCTTTTTTTTCAGGACTGGCAAGATTGATTTGACGCCATTCTGTCTACTGTCTACTGTCTACTTCCAACAATATCTCAAACTCCAACAAAGGAACTCAAAACTATGATCGAAGTGAACGAATTGTCGCTCGTAAACCGTCGTGACTTTCTGAAACAATCGGCTGCCGTTGGCGCAATGGCCGTGGCTGGCGAAACCCTGGCGAACGCTGCTGCCAAACAGGTCTTCAAAATTTCGCTGGCGCAATGGTCGCTGCACAAGGCGCTGTTCAAGAAAGAACTCGACAACCTGGATTTCGCCAAAACCGCGAAACAGGATTTCGGCATCAGCGCCATTGAATTCGTCAATCAGTTTTTCAAAGACAAAGCCAAGGACATGAATTACCTGCGCGAATTGAACAAACGCGCCAAAGATTTGGGAGTCGAACATCGGTTGATTATGTGCGACGGCGAAGGCGCTCTTGGCGATCCCGACGCCGCCAAACGCACGCAAGCCGTCGAAAACCATTATCGCTGGGTGGAAGCGGCGAAGTTTCTGGGCTGCAAAATCATCCGCGTCAACGCGCAAAGCAAAGGCAGCGCGGAAGAACAGCAGAAACTGGCGGCGGACGGATTGCGCCGGTTGAGCGAATTCGGCGCGAAACACAAAATTCACGTCGTCGTCGAAAATCACGGCGGATTGTCGTCCAACGGCCAATGGCTGGCGGGTGTCATGAAGTTGGTTAATCATCCGTACTGCGGCACGTTGCCGGATTTCGGCAATTTCCGCGTCAGTCAGACGGAAATGTACGACCGTTACCAAGGCGTGAAGGAGTTAATGCCCTTTGCCAAAGCGGTCAGCGCCAAATCGCATGACTTCGACGAACGCGGCGAAGAAATTCATACCGATTATCACAAGATGATGAAGATTGTTTTGGATGCGGGGTATCGCGGCTTTGTCGGCATTGAATACGAAGGCGAGAAGATGAGCGAAGCCGACGGGATCAAGGCGACCAAGAAATTGCTGGAACGCGTTCACGACGAACTGTCGAAGAATGTGAAGTAGGTCAGCTTTTTCGAAATCCACGCTTCAAGCGCCGTCCGGCGCTTGAAGCGTGGATTGTTTTTTACTTGCTGTCTGATGACGAACTCGCCTGCGGTTGCGTGGGTTTGACGACCGAATAGGTATACCAGCCAATCATCATTTCCTCCCACGTTTGATCTCCCCAGCGAACATCTTTGGTCGGATCGGGATTGAACCGGTTTTTCGCCGAGTTGTCGAAATGCGCGACGCAATCCAGCCGCGTGCCTTTCGGCAGCACGATGGGCTTTTTCGGGATGTAGGTCAGTTGCCAGTTGAAATCATAGTTCGGAACGTTCAGCAAAATTTCCGAACGTCCGTCCGGATAAACCGCCGTGTATTTGAACGCTTTGCCGCGAACGTGCATGTGCGGCATGAACGAACTGATTTCCACGTCGTCTTTGAACGTGAACGAAGCTTTGACTTCGTGGTTGTCGGCTCCGGCGGGAATCACAAACCGGCCATTGATGGCGTTGCCGGTTTGCACCATCTTCTGTCCGGGTTCTTTGGCAAAGACAAATCCGATCTTGGTGCGGTCTTTGGTAACCTGGCCGTTGGTCGTGTAATGCATCTGGAAAACGATGTTCGATCCTTTCGGAATCAATCGCGCTGTTCCGGGCGAAAAGACGACGCCGGTTTTGTTCGGCGTGATGCCGCCCAGATGAACCCGTCCACGTCGCAATTCGCCTTCACCGCCCGGAGCTGTGTCTTTCACCGAAGGGTCCTGAGCATAGGCAATGACGTGATGCACGACGCTGCGATTGCCGGGACGAATTTCCATGGCTTGAATCCATTTGTCCTCTTTGAAGTTGGTCGGCATGGAAAAGTACAGATACGGAACCGTACCATCCGCCGGAACAGTGTATTCTTCCTGCATTTCAATGACGGCGTCGGGTTCGCCGATTGTCCACCCCGTTGCGAATTTGGGAGCGGGCGGCAAATCCTTGTCCTCGCCTTTGGGCGCTCCGGCGGCAACCCAGGCGGTAATCGTGTCAATTTCCTTTTGCGACAAACGCGGATCGTTTGCCCATTCGCCATGTTTCGGGTCGGCGCTCCACGGCGGCATCGAACCTTGTGTCACCTGTTCGCGCATGGCTTTGGCCCACGGACGCGCTTCCTGATAGGTCATCAGCGACATCGGAGCGATTTCGCCCGGGCGATGGCATTCCGCGCAATTTTTATAAATGATCGGCGCAATGTCTTTGGTAAAGGTCACTGCCGCGCTCTTGGATTGACGGACGGCAAACCCGAAAAATACGACGGAAAAAACGCTCAAGGCCAACAGGCCGAGTCTGTACTGGCGTGATTTCATATTTCTCTCTCCTGTGGTTGCGGGTTGGATTGTCGGAAACAAATGCAAGTCAACTTACCGAGCGGTCAGCTTACGCCTGCGCCCGAAGGCCGTCAATGAAATCACCATCAAAAATGAATGCTCTTCAGGGCTTTTCCAGCAGCGGTTCCAGCGCGCGCCAGATAGTTTCAGTCATCACCTTTTCGCCTTCGGCGTTGGGATGGATGCCGTCGGATTGGTTCATTCGCGGATCGCCGCCAACGCCTTCCAGTACAAACGGAATGAACGGAGTTTTGTATTCTCTGGCCAGATCACGAAACACCTGCCGAAACTCGCGCGTGTACTCCGCGCCGAAATTCGTCGGAGCTTCCATTCCGGCCAGCAACACCGTCACGCCGCGGGCTTGAGCACGCTGAATAATCAATTCCAGATTTTTCTTCATCTCCGCCGCAGGCAATCCGCGCAATCCGTCATTGCCGCCCAATTCCAGAATCAGGATTTTGACGTTGCCGGATTCGAGCGCCCAATCAATGCGCCGCGCTCCGCCCGCTGAGGTGTCGCCAGACACACCGGCATTGACCACGCGATACTTGAAACCGCGCTCCTCAAGTTTGCGTTGCAGCAACGTCGTGTACGACTGTTCCTGGCTCAAGCCGAACCCGGCGGTCAGGCTGTCGCCAAAGGCAACAATGGTCGGCAGGTCGTCCGCTGACGTGGAAATCGTCGCCGGAGCGGGCGTAGCCAATGGATTGGCGTTTTCCGCGCGCTGGTTGGCGGGTTGCGCCGCTTGCTGGCAGCCAACAGAAAGCAGCGCCAACATCAGGGCAAGCGAAATTCGCGATTTGAAATTGAGAAACTGAAAAGGCATATTCCTCATCGGTGGTTGGTGGTTGGTCTTCGGTCGTTGGTATTTCACCAAATTCGTTTGATTCATTTTCGACCGCAATCTTAAGCCGACAACCGGGAACCGACAAACCAACCACCGATCACCAATTACCGACCACCAAACTATGATTCAACTTTCCAACGTTTCCAAAGTCGTCGCCAGCGGCAGCGAACAACTCACCATTCTTCATTCGCTCGATCTGGAAATCCCGCGCGGGCAATTCGTCTCTGTCATCGGCCCTTCGGGCAGCGGCAAATCCACCTTGCTTGGATTGATCGCCGGACTGGATGCACCAACCACCGGCAGCATCAAGCTCGACGGGCACGACATCACCAAAATGAGCGAAGACGAATTGGCCGAATTGCGCGGACGACTGGTAGGCTTCATTTTTCAATCGTTTCATCTGATTCCATCGCTGACTGCCTACGAAAACATTTTGACGCCGATGGAAATCATGGGCGTCAGCAAGGCCAGTGAGAAAGCTCAATCGTTGCTGGACGAAGTCGGATTGCACGACCGAGGCCATCATTACCCTTCGCAACTTTCCGGCGGCGAACAACAGCGCGTCGCCATCGCGCGCGCGTTCGCCAATGATCCGCAAATTCTG
>JAEUQP010000438.1 GCA_016789645.1 Acidobacteriota bacterium
GAAAGCAGTCTGCGAAAGAGAGATTTGTCCGGGGTGACAGCAGAAACGTTCATGGTATTGAATTGGCTGCGGCTCCAATGAAGGCCAGGATAGCCCAGGCAAGAGCGCCAAGGCAGTAAATGACGGTTCCGGCAATGCCCAAATAAAACCCGACTTTGGCCAGTGTTTCACCTGCGCGCGGAGCCTGCCCGGCGGCAATCGCGTTCATTTCCATTTTGCCGAGAATCATTCCGGGGATGCTGGTGAGAAAACCAAAACACACCAAGCCAAGAATGCTCAACACCATGGAGGTAATCGCGCGTCCGCTGGCGCTGGCCGGTTGATTGGCGTACGAACTTTGGTACACCGGCGGCCCTTGATAACCGGGATACGGCGGCGGTTGTTGCGGCTGGCTGGGATTCGAATACGGCGACGGATTGATGTAAGCGCCGGGCTGTGGCTGGCTGCCGGGGCGTGTCAACGGGCTGGAACAGTTGCGGCAAAAACCTGCGTCATCCGGGTTTTGAGTACCACATCGGGTGCAAAACATTAACGGTAACCTCCTGGGTGTTGGAAAAATCAGTCTGTGGTTTTAATTGGTATCGCGGGGCGAAGGAATCGAAATCGGTTCGCGCAATCGAGCTGTCGTCGGTTCGGAAATGCTGAATTCAGACACCGGTTGCGCCGAAGCTTCGCCAAGCTGCTGAACCGGAGAGGTGTTGGCCACAGGCGCAAACAACGGTTGCGGCATTGGGTCGGGGCGCGGCGTTTTCAATTCCACAATGCGTTTGGTGATGAACATGCCGTTAAAGACCACGGCCAGCCCGATAAACAAAGGAACCAGACCAACTGCCCAGATGCGTTGCAGAATGATTGCTTCAGGCCCACCGACCGTATTGGCGATGGCTTCAAACAGAAGATTTAAGAAAATAGAAAGCGCCAGTCCGATGCTGGCAGTGATCACACCGGCTTTGACTTCTTCCAGTCGTTTTTCTTCAGGCGATTTCTTTTTGTCGCGCTCGCGTTTTTCCTGATGCTCTTCGAGCCACCATTGATTCCAGTCTGCTGAATTGCCAGCGCCGCCTTTGCTCAACACTCCCAGCACCCGTTTCAGATTGGTTCCGCACTTTTTGCAAAACTTGATGGCTTCGCGGGTTTCGGTTCCACAGCTTGGGCAAAACATAAATCTACTCCTCTTGATCGGGTCGCTGTGTTCAGCGCGCCAGATGTTTAGTGTCGTCTTCAGTCACGCTGATGATGGGTTGCACGGGATCAAGTTCGTTGGTGCGCCGGGCGCTTTCCTGAATCGGAGTCGCAGCGGAAAACACCGGTTGAGGCGGCGCCGGTTGGATTTGAGACTGTGGTTGAGCAGCAGCAAATGTCGCTGGTGCAACGAAGTTCGACGTCGCGGACTGCACTTCGGGAACTACCCGTGAACTGACGATTTTGGAAATGCCGATGGCAAACACGATGAAGGCAATGAAACTGCCAAATCCAAACGGCGAACGCCAGCCATTAAAGGGAGCCAAGAAGAGAAAGCTGACGATCTTGTAAACCAGATAACCGCCGCCAAGGATGGCCATCGTGATTCCGTTGCGCATTTCGTGATGGCGGTTCACATCTACCGGAAGAGTAACTGGCGGCATTGGCTGAATGGCCGGTTGAAAAGGGGGAAGCTGTCCCGTCAGCGCCTGCGAAACCAATTGCAGATTGGTTCCGCAGCCGGTGCAGAATTTTTTGCTGTCTCCCTGATTCGATCCGCATTTCGGACAGAACATAGTTTTCCTCAAATATGGCTTCCGCTTACTCTGAAAACGAAATTAAAGTCGTTGGTGAAACAGGATTGCCAGGATTCTGTTCAGGATTATCAAGATGTAGTTAAACCGTCTGAGTTTTGGTTCTTATCCTGTCAATCCTGAAGAAATTCTGCTCATCCTGTTTCAGATTTCATAACCCGACTTAGCTGCGGCGAAACGCATTGAGCAATTTTCGCACTCGCCCTTGAAACAGCGACATCATGGACATATAGCCGTATCCCAACAGGAAGATCATGAGAAACGGAATCGTCGCATAAATGTTCGAGCGAATTGCGTAATACACGGCTCCGACGAAATACAGCGCAAAGGCCAGTTCGAGGAACGGCAACCAGCCGCCTTTGCGTTTGTATTTTTTGGCCACTTGCAGCCAGTTGTCTTTCTTGTTTTCGACGTTGTATTTCGGCGTGCGGACAAAACTGGATTCGACGCCGAACAGGGCTTCCAATACGGCGCGCGTGTTGGAAAACACCAGTCCAATGCCCATCGCCATCGCCATCGGAATCAACCACAGCCGCCATTTTTCGTTCGGGTATCTGTACCGAATGGCTGTGCCGTAAAAACTGACGACCGAAAACGTGGCAAAAATCATCAGCGGAGTATCAAACAGCAGCATCTGGAACATGCCCTGATTGAAACGTACGATCAGCACCGGAATGTGCAAAATGCTCAGCACGATCATCAGCATTGCCGCGCAGTTGCCGAACAAACGGAAAAACAATTCAATTTTTTGTTGACGGGTGAGAGTCGGGTGATGCCAAATTCTGGGCATCAGTTTCAACCCGACTTGCACCAGACCCTTTGCCCAGCGGCGTTGCTGGGTTTTGAAGGCGTTCATTTCCACAGGCAATTCCGCCGGAACTTCTTCGTCAAGCAGGTAGACAAATTTCCATCCCATCAACTGCGCGCGGAAACTCAAATCAGTGTCTTCGGTCAACGTATCGTGTTGCCAGCCGCCGCTGTAATCAATGGCTTCGCGCCGCCACATGCCAGCCGTGCCGTTGAAGTTAAAAAACGCTCCGGTGCGATTGCGC
>JAEUQP010000524.1 GCA_016789645.1 Acidobacteriota bacterium
TTTGAATACCGCAACCCGGACAAAACATATGCAACCTCAATGATGAATTGATTTCAGGAAAAGGAATTGTAGACCAATTCCCGTGCGGGATACGAGACCGCTGGGGCTGATGTTTCTGGATTCCTGTTTTGCGAGGGATTCCGCAGCGCCCAGCAACGAGTGCGAAAGATTCCCCGCAAACCGGTTTTTCAGCCTTCAAAATCGCTTCCCAATCGCCAATTTCGCCGCTCAAACTCGGCACAATCGTTGCTCATCAATTTGAACTGATGTTTAGCTGACGATTCCAATAACATTCCGGAGGACCGTAACGATGGGTGAGCACAACGTATCCGCCGACCGTGATCCGCATCGGGAGCAGGCTTTTATGAAATCTCTGCTGGCCGATCTCGCTGCGCTCGAACGGATGATTGAGAGCGGCAAGATTGAAACCGGCGTGCGTCGTATTGGCGCCGAACAGGAAATGTTTCTGGTGGACCAAGCCATGCGGCCTGCGCCAGTGGCATTGGAGGTCTTGCAGGCAGCGGCTGACGAACGCCTGACGACTGAAATTGGCAAATTCAATTTGGAAGCCAATTTGTCTCCGCGAATGTTGGCCGCGCAGGGATTGGGCCAGATGGAACAGGAAGTCAACGAATTGCTGTCGGTTGCTCGTCGCGCAGCAACTGAATTCAACGCCAAAATTGCCTTGATCGGAATTTTACCGACCATTCGCCAATCGGATTTATCGCTCGACAACCTGATTCCCAGTCCGCGCTATCAGGCGCTGAATCAAGCCATGCGGCAACTGCGCGGCGGCGCATTCAACGTTCACATCAAAGGATTGGACGAACTGCAAATGACGCACGACAACGTCATGCTCGAAGCCTGCTGCACCAGTTTCCAGGTTCATCTGCAGGTCGGCGCGGAAGAGTTTGCACGGCTGTACAATTGGGCGCAGGCGATTACCGCGCCGCTCCTGGCTGTGGCGACCAATTCGCCGCTGTTTGTCGGGCACAGGCTCTGGCACGAAACGCGAATCGCGCTCTTTCAACATTCCACCGACGAACGTTCCAACACGCGTCAGCTTCGCAGCCATCCGCCGCGCGTCAGCTTTGGCGAAAGCTGGATCAAAAATTCCGTCATCGAAGTTTTCCGCGAAGAAATCGCGCGGTTCCGCGTGCTGCTGACCAGGCAGGTTGACGAAGACCCGTTGGAAGTGTTGGCGCGCGGCGAAATGCCTCAATTGACGGCGTTGCGATTGCACAATGGAACTGTCTGGCGATGGAATCGCCCGTGTTATGGCGTGCAGGACGGGGTCGCGCATTTGCGAATCGAACAACGCGCAATGCCTTCTGGCCCTACGGTGCTGGATGAGATGGCGAATGCGGCGTTCTTTTACGGGTTGATGACGGCGTTGCCCGCTGAATTCGGCGAGGTGGATCGGTTGATGAGCTTTGACCACGCGAAAGAAAATTTCTTCGCCGCCGCCCGGCACGGATTGAAATCGCAGTTGAGTTGGATTGACGGACGCGATTATCCGGCATCAGTGCTGGTGCTGGAACAATTGCTGCCGCTGGCGCGCGCTGGATTGCAACAGGCAGGTGTGGATACCGATTTGAACGACCGGTATCTGGGCGTGATTGAAAACCGGCTTCGCCGCGAACAAACCGGAGCCATGTGGGCGTTGCGTTCGCTGGCGGCCCTGGAAGGGCAGGGAACGCCGGAACTTCGCCACCGGTTGTTGGTCGAACGAATGATCGAACATCAGCAAAGCGAATTGCCGGTTGCCGACTGGCCGCCTGCCAATCTGGACAATTCGCGCGAATGGAATCGCAGCTATCAAACCGTCAGCCAATTGATGGCAACGGATTTATTCACCGTTCGCCCGAACGATCTGGTTGATCTGGCCGCCAGCGTCATGGATTGGAAACACATTCGCCATGTGCCGGTCGAAGACGACGATGGCCGCTTGGTCGGTCTGGTGTCTCATCGGGATTTGTTGCGGCTGTTGTCGCATGGACTGCTCGACAAACAAACGCAGCCGATGACTGTCGCCGAAATCATGAAGCGCGATCCGATTACCGTGACGCCAAACACCTCCACGCTGGAAGCACTGGGCGTTATGCGTCGCCAAAAAGTCGGCTGTTTGCCGGTCGTTGAAAACGACAAACTGGTCGGCATTGTCACGGCGTACGATTTTCTGGCGCTCTCTGCCGAAATCCTCGAAGCGCAACTGAAGCCTGATGCCACCTAAGGCCGGTTAGAAAACTCGCCAGACAAAGACCGATTAAAGTCTGAAGAATCAGTAACTTTGCGCTTGAATAATTTCCGGCGCAAAGGCTATCATCCGCCCGCTGATTAACCAATTACACAGACCTTGTGCCTCCGAAGACTTCCCCCGAGCCGTCAAATTGTTGCGGCTTGAAACATCGCAGGCCGAACCCTCGCGGTAAATCCTTTGATTGAAAACAAGTAAGGGGCGGGTTGCGAAAATCCGGGATGAGATTCCGATGGTGAAGTTTGTTGTCGAGCGACAAGGGCGCTTTCACCGTCAGCCCTGAATCTGATCCCTTGCTGCTGAACTCTTTTGACTGAACGATTCGTGAGACAAGCTGAAATGAAACACGCTGGCGAACCGGTCAATGCGCTGACGGTAGATGTGGAAGATTACTTTCAGGTCGAAGCCTTTGCGGATGTGGTGCGGCGCGAAGACTGGTCATTGTGGGAATCCCGCGTGGAGCGAAGCACGCATCGCCTGTTGGAGATGTTGGCCCGCCGCGACGTTCGCAGCACGTTTTTCCTGCTTGGCTGGGTGGCCGACCATCATCCAAAACTGGTGCGCGACATTGCCGACGCCGGTCACGAAATCGCCTGCCACAGTTATCATCATCAATTGATCCACACACAAAGCCCGGCGGAATTCCGCGCCGATTTGCGCCGCGCCAAGTTGCTGCTGGAAGACATCACAGGCCAGGAAATCATCGGATACCGCGCGCCGACGTACTCCATCACCGAAAAAACCTTGTGGGCGCTCGACGTTCTGATCGAAGAAGGCTTCCGTTACGATTCCTCGATCTTTCCCATTTACCACGACCGATACGGCATCCCCGGCGCCGAACGCTTCATTCACACCATTCGCCGTCCGACTGGCGAGATCGTCGAATTTCCGCCTTCGACCGTGCAATTGGCCGGCGTCAATTGGCCAATGACCGGCGGTGGATATTTTCGTTTGCTGCCGTATGCGGTGTTTCGTTGGGGATTGCGCCGCATCAACCGGCTGGAACATCAACCGGCGATGTTCATGGTTCACGCCTGGGAAGTTGATCCCGACCAGCCGATCATTGAAGGAACGCGCATGAACGTCTGGCGGCATCGCAATAATTTGAGCCGCACGGAAGCGCGTCTGGAACGATTGCTGACGGAATTTCGCTTCGCCACGTTGCGCGATGTGCTGCGATTGAGCGAACAGAATGTGGAACTCGCCGAACTGAGTCCGGTCAGTTCCAAACCGGCTTACGCGCGAATGGATTGAGGAGGTTTTCATGACAAAGTCATTTCTGGCAATCGCTTTGATAATGGCATTGGGCAGCTTCGCCCAGGCACAAGGCAAGGAGAACCAGCAAAACGATGATCCTTGCGCCCGATTCGCCATGCGTGTGGTTAAACCGGCTGAAAACGTTGATCCGAAAATGGTTCTTCAAATTGACGCCAATGAGGATCAGGCAATGGTTGTAAATCCGTGTCGGCCAACGATGCGCCTTGCCGAACAGATAAAACCGACTTTGCCCGAATCGCCGCAGCTACAAAACTCGATTGCTCCATCGTTGAGATTCCGATTGCCTGAAGGACAAGTGAAAAGCCCTTCCGAAGTATTGAAACAATTTGCTGCTCCGAAACCGAATCGCGATTAGTTGTTGGAAATCAAATCCTACACTCCGACGGATGCCGAACGCTGGGATGAATTTGTGCAGCGCCACGAAGCCGGGACGTTTTGTCATTTGAGCGCTTGGCAGCGAGCCGTTGAACAAACATGGCAACATCGTCAGCAAAGCCTTTTCGCCGAACGTGACGGCAAAATCCTTGGCGTCTTGCCTCTGTTTCAGGTCAACAGTTGGTTTGGTTCGATGCTGGTTTCGACCCCGAACGCCGTGTATGGCGGAATCATCGCCGATGACATTGCCGCGCAACAGGCTCTGATTGCCGCCGCGCAAACACTGGCCAACAACCAGCAAGTAGATTATCTGGAACTGCGTAATTCCCAGGCCGCCCCACCCCAGCAAGGGTTTTTGCAACAACGCTTGTACGTCAGCTTTGAGCGTCCGATCCCCAATCACGAAACCGAATTGCTGAGTAGTTTGCCGCGTGATGTGCGGCGCATGATTCGTCTGGGCGAACAGTTTGGGTTTGCCGCGTCGCTGGGCGGAGCGGAATTGCTGGACGAGTTTTATGACTTGTACGCCGCCAGCGTGCAGCGGCTGGGAACTCCGGTATTTCCGAAACGATTGTTCGCCGCGTTTTTGCGCGAGTTTCCGAACGCCAGCGACATTCTGCTGTTGCGCGACGGATCGCGAGCAGTTGCTGCCGTGCTGAGCTTTTATTTCCGCGACACCGTGTCGCCGTATTACGCCGGAGCGAATCCGGCGTATCACCGCGTTGGCGTCAACAATTTTTTGTACTGGGAATTGATGCGACGAGCGGCGGCGCGCGGATACACCCGATTCGATTTCGGGCGCAGCAAACGCGGAACTGGCGCTTATGAGTTCAAACGCGGTTGGCGCATGACTGAACGCGAATTGCCGTATCAAGTGTTTCTGGTTCGTGCCACCAAACCGCCGAACCTGAATCCGACCAACCCGAAGTTCAATCTGATGATCGAAGCCTGGAAACGAATGCCGTTATGGCTGACGAAATGGATTGGGCCGAAGATCGTCAGAAATTTTCCCTGAAGATGAAGTTACTGTTTCTCGCTCACCGAATCCCGTTTCCGCCAAACAAAGGCGATAAGATTCGTTCGTACCACGAACTGCGCGCGCTGACCGAACGCGGCCACGAAGTCCATTTGCTGGCGTTTGCCGACGACGTGCGCGATCTGCATCATCAGGTTGATCTGGCGCGCTGGTGCGCTTCAGTGCGGATTGTTCGATTGCGAAAATTCTGGGCGAAACTGCGCGCGTTGGTGACGCTGCTGACTTCGCGCCCGCTGTCGTTGGGGTATTTCGGGTCGCGGAAAATGCGGCGACTGGTCAAACACGCGTTGGAGCAGCATCAATTCGATGCCGTGTTTGTGTTTTCTTCGCCGATGGCGCAATACATTCCGGCGGAATGGCGGTCGCGGACGGTGGTGGATCTGGTGGATGTGGATTCGGAAAAGTGGCGCGAATACGCAACACGAACGTCGCCGCCGTATTCGTGGTTGTATGGCATCGAAGCTCGCCGCTTGCGAAGCTTCGAGTACGAAATCGTCGCCGGATTCGCGCATTCGATTTTGACGACTCGACGCGAAGCCGAATTGTTCGAGGAACTGGATGAATTCACTCGCCGCGCGAAAGTGCGAATCTTGACGATGGGCGTGGATGGTGAGTATTTCCAGGTTCAGGCGACACACGAAACTGGAGGAAAACTGATTCGCCATCCGGCAGCGACGCAGCAGGCTTCTGAAACAAGACCTCGATTGGTGTTTGTTGGCGTGATGGATTATTTCGCCAACGTCGAAGCCGTGCGGTGGTTTGCCAATGAAGTTTTTCCGCTGATTCGGAAGGAAGAGCCGCAAGCGGAGTTTTGCATTGTCGGAAGCAATCCCGCCGCCGAAGTCAAAAAACTGGCGGAACGGCCCGGCATCACGGTCACCGGCACGGTCGAAGACGTTCGCCCGTATATGCATCGCGCCACGACGTGCGTTGTGCCGCTAAGAATCGCGCGCGGTGTGCAAAACAAATTGCTGGAAGCGATGGCCTGCGGCAAAGCGATTGTCGCCACACCCGAAGCCGCCGCCGGTTTGCGACTGGCACACGAAGAGCAATTGTTGCTGGCCGAATCGCCCGCTGAGTTCGCCGCTGCGGTTGTCGAAACAATTCGTGACGAAAGTTTGCGGGAACGTCTGGGCTGGCGCGCGCGCCGGTTTGTTGAAACCGAACACGATTGGCAACCGCTGCAACAAAAGCTGGCGGAATTGATCGAAACCGTCGGCCAGCGCCGACCTGAGGTCGAACAAACCAACGTTCGAGCCATCGCTCGTCATTGAAACCAAACACCGACCACTCATGAAAATCCTCAACGTCGTTGGCGCACGCCCGAACTTTATGAAAATGGCTCCGATTGTCGCGGCCATCCGACGGCGTTCGAGCGAAGTTACTCAACTCCTGGTTCACACCGGTCAGCATTACGACGAAACAATGTCGGCCTCGTTTTTTCGCGACCTGGAAATGCCGCCGCCCGATCTGAATCTGGAAGTCGGTTCGGGCACGCACGCCGAACAAACCGCGATGGTCATGTTGGCGATTGAGCCGGTGATCGTTGCCGAAAAGCCCGATTGGGTGGTCGTTGTTGGCGACGTGAACTCCACGCTGGCGGCGGCGTTGACGGCCTCCAAGCTGGGCGTCAAAGTCGCGCATGTCGAAGCCGGGCTGAGGAGTTTTGACCGCACAATGCCGGAAGAAATCAATCGCGTGTTGACTGACCGCGTCAGCGATTTGCTGTTGACGCCCAGCGAGGATGCCGACCGGAATTTGCTGGCCGAGGGCTTGGCGCCCGAACGAATTGTCCGCGTCGGCAATGTCATGATGGATTCGCTATTTGCTCAACTGGAGCGCGCCAACCAATCTTCTGTGTTGGGCGACTTGCGGTTATCGCCGCGCGAATTTGCCGTTGTGACCTTGCATCGCCCGGCCAACGTGGATGATGTCGGGACGTTGAAAAATATCTTTGCGGCGTTGACAACCATCGCGGCGGAATTGCCAATTGTGTTTCCGATTCATCCTCGCACTCGATCCCGATTGGCGGATTTCGGTATCGAATCTCCGCCGACGATCAAGTTGATTGATCCGCTGGGGTATCGAGATTTTTTGCAATTGTGGCGGAACGCGCGATTGGTGTTGACCGATTCCGGCGGGTTGCAGGAGGAAACGACGGCGCTAGGCATTCCATGTTTGACCTTGCGCGACAACACCGAACGCCCGATTACCGTCACGCAAGGAACCAATCAGGTGGTTGGCCGCGCGCCGGATCGAATCATTGCCGCTGCCTTTGAGATTTTGCGACGCGGGCAATCGCTGCAACCGCGCATTCCGGAACTGTGGGATGGTCGCGCCGCCGAACGCATTGTCGAAGCCTTGCTGAAAAATTGAAGCGCAACTCGCAGTTTGTTAATCCGCAATCCGCAATCCATGAGAATCCTTCACGTCCTTGATCATTCGCTGCCTTACTTCAGCGGTTACAGTTTTCGCAGTCAGTATGTTTTGCGCGCACAGCAGCAATTGGGGCTGGAGGTGTTTGCCGTTACATCGCCAAAGCACGAGCAATTCACCAAGGCGGTCGAAACCCTGGACGGGGTCGAATATCACCGAACCAACTGGCCGGCATTGTCCAAAGTGCAGATGTTGCCGATGGCCAGACAGGTGGCGACGATTGCGACGCTGGCCAAAGAAATCAAACGATTGGCAATTGAGTTCAACGCCAATCTGATTCACGCGCATTCGCCGTCGTTGTGCGGACTGGCAGCGACTCATGCTGCCAGAGCGTTGAAGTTGCCGATG
Source organism: Acidobacteriota bacterium (assembly GCA_016789645.1). Taxonomy (GTDB): domain Bacteria; phylum Acidobacteriota; class Blastocatellia; order RBC074; family RBC074; genus RBC074. Next base: position 7,731 of record JAEUQP010000524.1, read on the forward strand.
GTGTACGAGGTTCGTTATTACGAAGAAGATGCTGCCGTTGATCGCGGCAAGACGCGGCACAATTCATTGCGGTACCGGTTGGGACAACGAGCGGAACTGGAAACCCTGCAACAGGCCAATGCTGTGACAACCATCAGCCATGCGCTGAGTGGCGATTTGGTTCAACGAGGCGTTGCCGCCAAAAAGATTTTTGTCGTTCCCAACGGCGTGGACCCGGAACGGTTTTACCCCGTCGAACGAGACTCGGAACTGGTTCGGCAATATGGGCTGCAAGATCAATTGGTCATTGGGTTCATCGGTTCGTTTTATTTTTACGAAGGATTGGACACGCTGATTGACGCAGTGATGATTTTGCTTGCGCATCGCCGTGACATCAAACTGCTGTTGATTGGCGAAGGCGAAGCCGACGCCACGTTGCGACAACGCGTTCCCCGTCGTTGGCGCGATCAGGTTGTTTTTTTCGGCAATGTCTCGCACGACGAAATCTCTCGCCATTATTCAGTGATGGATATTTTGGTGTATCCGCGCCGCCGTTCGCGGTTGACCGAACTGACAACGCCGTTAAAGCCGTTGGAAGCGATGGCGATGGGAAAAGCCGTGGTCGCAAGCGATCTCGGCGGGTTGCGCGAAGCGCTGGATGATGGCCACGCCGGATACCTGGTTGAAGCTGACAATGCCGAAGCGTTGGCAGAGCGGTTGTGGTGGTTGGCGGAACATGAACCCGAACGGCAACAGATGGGATTGCAGGCGAGAGAGTTTGTCGTTCAGCAACGAGACTGGCGACGCGTCGCCGAACGATATTTTGCGGCTTATGACCACGCCCAACACAAAACTTGAGGCCAATCTGCCGGAACCTGCGCTCGAAAACTTTATCGAGTGGAGTGACAGCCTTGCTGGCCATGCGCGCGAATTGTGGCGGCACAGGGAATTGCTCTGGTTGCTGACGCTGCGCGAAATCAAGGTGCGGTACAAACAAACGGTGCTCGGCGTAGCGTGGGCGGTCTTGCAACCGTTATCGCTGATGGTGGTGTTCACGGTGTTCTTTTCGTGGTTTGCGCGTATCGAAAGCGACGGTATTCCATATCCGCTGTTTTCGTATGCGGCGTTGTTACCGTGGACGTTCTTTTCGACTTCGCTGTCGTTTGCCATTCCCAGCCTGATCGCCAATTCGCACATCATCACCAAGATTTATTTTCCGCGCGAAGTCATTCCGCTGTCGGCGGTGATGGCGGCGTTGCTGGATTTTCTGATCGCCTCGGTGGCGTTCGTCTTATTGCTGGTTGCGTATCGCGTGCCGCCGAGCTGGAATCTGATGTATGTTGTGGCGATTGTCTTAATTCAAGTGTTGTTCACCGCTGGTGTCAGTCTGTTGCTGTCCGCATTCACAGTGTTGTACCGCGACGTGCGCCACACATTACCGTTGGTGATTCAAATCTGGATGTTCGTCACGCCGATTCTGTATCCGGCTTCGGTTGTGCCGGAACGTTGGCGCGTCTGGTATTTTTCGCTGAACCCCATGGCGGCAATTATTGACGGATACCGCCGAGCGATTTTGCAGCACCAACCGCCGCAACTCAGATACTTATTGCTGGCAGCCGCCGTTTCGTGTTTGCTGGTGTGGGCGGGCTACAAATACTTCAAACATCTGGAACGCGAATTTGCAGATATTGTTTGAGCGCGCGATTTCATTCGGCGTATCGGCTCACGCCCTGATGGGCGGCGGGGGCGGGGGCGGTAACAAACGGCACGCGCGGATTTCTACACGGCGATTCCGTCGTTGTCCGTCGGGGGTTGTATTGGGAGCGCGTGGACTGCTTTCGCCTCGCGGAACGGGCGCCATTCGTGAAGTCACTCCCGAACTGGCCAGAAATCTTATGACCTCAGTCGCGCGACTGAGAGACAGCCCGCGATTCATCACTTCGGTTCCGCTGCTGTCGGTGTGGCCTTCGACGAACAGGATGAGAGTTGCCCTGGCGGGGGCAGACAGCCCTGCAAGCGAGGAGACAAGAGAAGTCAGGGGGGGATAGTGATGAGGTCTAAGCCGGTAATCTCCGACTTCGAAGCCATCCAAAATCAAGACGGGCGCTGGCATGCATTGCAATCGAATTGCAGGATTGCCTTCGCCCAGATACGGACTTTGCGCTAAAGAATTGATCGTTTGATACATTTGGCATTCTCCTAATTTCCGGTTTGATTTCCAAAGATGGCTCAGTGGCTAGTCTGAAATTGCTTCCAAGCTCCCACATCAGTAATCCTTACCCCCGCTATGGTAGACACGGAGGCGTCCTGCGTGCATAAGGCATGCGGAAGAATCCTCGAACATTTTTTGTCCCTCCACTGCTTGGAATGACTTCAGTACAGCGGACTCGTCTTCCACCTGTCAGTTGTTCGCAACGAATCACCACACCATCGTCGCCCGGATAGTTGGGGTCGTAAATTTTGATGTTCGTCACTGTCGGACTCACAGTGGTTGTCCCGTACGCCAGCACCTGGTGGTTATTCCATATACTCACCGCTCCGGGGCCAACGTAGATAAGCCCGATGACCACAGGGCGCCCGGCGGCAAGGCTTGCAACTGTTGCGCGAAATTCCGGCGCGGTCAGTTCCTGAAGTCCACTAATTGACAAAAGACTTGGGATAGGCCCAAGCAGAGGCCCCAAGACTGGCCCGATGGGCGAAACACCGCCAAGAGGTCTGGTAGTGTTTGGACGGTTCGTCCAGGAGAGGAACTTCGACACCATGCCGAAGGTCGGAGAGCCGAGCGAGTCGAGTTGCCTGCTTAACAGGTAATTGAACAGCGCGCCTGATGCGGGCGTGGTTGTCGTTGACGGGATCGGGATGCACGACAGGAAATAATCAAGCGCCGCAGTTGCCATTCCACCGCAAAGCCCGTAACTGGCCGGAATGGATGGGAAAGGTGGCGGCAGCGGAATCGTCAGCGAGAAGTAGTTGGAGAACTTGAACCCATATAAAGAAGGGGTAAATGTTCCAACAGGGGTGCAGGTTGGCGGCGGACAGGGAACCGTAGTTGGCACTCCGCTTAGAATTGGCGATCTTTCGTAGGTTGTTATGTACATTAGATTACCTCGTTTTCTTGTAGCTATATGTGCCGCTTTTTTGCGCTACGACAATTATCCGTTGCGGGCATCCGCTTGCCGGTTCCAGAGTCTGTTCATC
>JAEUQP010000532.1 GCA_016789645.1 Acidobacteriota bacterium
CGCGATGAATCACGAAGCGGCGCGCAAATTCATCGCCTGGCATCTGGCGGAACGCGAAAACCTGTTGGGAGCGCAATTGCTGCATGCGACTTCCGAGAGCGAAGCCAAGGCGATTGCTGCGCATCATCTGCACAAACCGATCGTCACCATTCCTAACGGGATCAAGTTTGAAACCGATGCTTCCGCGACGACCCACGAAGCGCACACGAAGAAACGGATTCTGTTTCTGGGACGCATTCATCCGATCAAGCGGCTGGATTTGCTGGCGGCGGCGTTTGCCCAAATCAAAGCGAAGTTCCCCGAAACCCGGTTGGCGATTGCCGGACCGGACGAAAACGGGCATCGCAAAACCGTCGAACCGTTGTTTGCTTCGGTGGCGGATTCGGTGGATTGGCTGGGCGAAGTCGGCGGCACGGTCAAAGCCGAGTTGCTGCAAAACGCCGCCGTGCTGGTGCAATGTTCGGATTCGGAAAATTTCGGGCTGAGCGTGCCGGAATCGCTGGCCGCCGGAACGCCTGTGGTGACGACGCGCACGACGCCGTGGGCAGAAGTCGAAACCATTGGCTGCGGATTCTGGGTGGAACAGAACGCTCAGGCCATTGCCGAAGCCGTTTGTCGTTTGCTGGCTCAACCGCAGGAAGCGGCGGCAATGGGCGAACGCGGCGCGCGCTGGGTGCGAGGAAAATTCGGATGGGACACCGTGGCCAGTCAGATGGTGGACTGTTACCGAAGCGCGGTATTAAGCCGGAGCGCGGATTTGTAATCCGCTGCCGGTTTGCGGACGTTCCGTCCGCCAGTCGTACGTTGTTCGATTTTCAAAATAGAAGGAGTTTGTTTGACGGGCGGACGGGAACGTCCGCGCTCCCGGTTGTTATGTGCGGAATCGTAGGAATTGCGACAACGGGGCATCAGACCATCGAGCCGGAAGCGGCGATGCGACGCATGCTGGGCGCAATCCGGCATCGCGGCCCGGATGATCGCGGATGTGAATTGGTGGCGCACACGGCAGGCGAAATCTGGTTGGGCAATACACGATTGGCGATTCAGGATTTGAGCCCCACCGGGCATCAGCCGATGCGCGATCCGCAAACCGGCAATTGGATTGTCATCAACGGCGAAATTTACAACCACCGCGAAGTTCGCCGCGCGTTGCCCGCGCCTGAAACCGGCTGGCGTTCGAGCGGCGATACGGAAACCGTGTTGCAAGCCTATGCCGTGTGGGGACGCGATTGTTTGCAAAAATTGCGCGGCATGTTCGCGCTGGTGATTTGGGACGAAGCCGCTGGCGAATTGTGGTGCGCGCGCGACCGGCTGGGCATCAAACCGTTTTATTGTTATGCCGACGACGGATTGTTTGTGTTTGGTTCGGAATTGCGCGCAGTGCTGGCTTCGGGCTACGTCACGCGCTGGCAACTGGATGAACGAGGGCTGGCCGGGTTCGTTCGGTTCGGTTCGTTGCCCGAACCCTGGACATTGATTGATGGTGTGCAATCTCTGCCCGCCGGGCATTGGCTGCGCGTGCGCAAAGGTTCAGTGGTGGAAGAGCGCCGGTATTGGTCGCCGCATCCGGTGACGACCGCCGATCAATCCCACGCAGAGACTGTCAAATCCGTCCGCCAGCAATTGGAACGCTCCGTCGAAGAGCATCTGTTGTCGGATGTTCCGGTCGCCAGTTTTTTGAGCGGCGGCATTGATTCGTCCATCGTCACGGCGTTGGCGGCGCAGGCTTCTTCATCGCCGATCCAAACCTTCACGGTTGGATTTCGCGATGCGGAACTGGACGAATCGGAATACGCTCAAGCTGTGGCGACGCGGTACCGCACCGACCATCAACGCGTGTTGCTGACAGATGACGAAGCCGTCGAAATGGTTTCTGACGCCGTGGCTGCGATGGATTTGCCCAGCGCCGACGGCGTCAACACCTACGTCGTTTCTTCGGCAGTCGCGCGCAACGGCATCAAAGTCGTGTTGTCCGGTTTGGGCGGCGACGAATTGTTTGGCGGGTATCGCAGCTTCAAATTGTTGCCGCAGATGGAACGTTGGGCATCGGTGACCAGCTTGTTGCCGAAACGATTGCGGCGCATGGCTGCGGGCGGCGGCAGCAACGGCCAGCGCGCAGCAGAAATGACTCGCGCAGGGGTGAGCGTGTCGGATCGCTATAACTATATGCGCGCGATGTGGGCCGACCGCGAATTGCAACAGATGGGAATCATTCCGATGGGGTATTCGATTCCTGAACCGTCGCCACGATTGACCGGCGCAACGCAAATCAGTTTGCTGGAACTGCAAGGTTATATGCGCAGCACACTGTTGCGCGACAGCGATGCGATGAGCATGGCGCATTCGCTGGAATTGCGCGTGCCGCTGTTGGATCACAAATTGGTGGAAACCTGCCTGAACGCGCAAGTGGCAGGCAGCGGGCAAAAAACCATGCTGTTGGAAGCCGCCGGGGATTTATTGCCCGACGGGATTGCCAATCGCCCGAAACAAGGGTTTGTCTTTCCAATGGATCGCTGGATGCGTGGGCCGTTGCGACAATTCGTTGCGGATGGAATTTCGCATCTTCGACAAGCGGATATTTTTCCGGGCTTGGAGTTGGATCAATTTGTCGAACGATTTCGCGGCGGCCAATTGGCCTGGGCGCGGTTGTGGGCGTTTGTCGTGCTTGGGCACTGGGTCCACACGCATGTGAAGTAGCCGATGAGAATTTTAGTCTTCACGACCGATGCGTTCGGGGCGAAATGGGGCATTGCCGAATACAACCGCAATTTTCTGACGGCGCTTTGCCACGATTCGCGAACCCGCGAAATCGTCGTTGTGCCGCGTCACGCGCCGGACGATCCCGGTGATTTGCCCGCGAAGTTGCGATTCGTGACGGCCAGTTTGCACGGCAAATTCAATTACGCCAGGGCGGCGTTGCGAGAATCGGTTCTGGGACGGAAATTCGATCTGGTGATTTGCGGCCACATCAATTTGCTGCCGTTTGCGTTTGTGGCCAGTCGTCGTTGTGGTGCGAAACTGGCGCTGGTGATTCACGGCATTGACGCCTGGACGCCGCATCGCAGCCATCTGATTAACCGGCTGGCAAAACGCATTCACGCGGTGGTTTCTGTCAGCAATCTGTCGCTGGAACGGTTTTTGAACTGGGCGAAACCGAGCAGTTGTCAGCAACTCATCATTCCGAACACGATTGATTTGACGCGGTACACGCCGGGC
>JAEUQP010000533.1 GCA_016789645.1 Acidobacteriota bacterium
GTGAAACGCGCTGTTAAGTCGGTTTTCAGGTGAATGTACGGCAGGTTTTCCAACCTGCCGAGATTTTCGCAAGTGCGAAACCCTGGGCAGATTGGAAAATCTGCCCTACACGCATGTGAAAGCCGCTCTAAGAAAACAGCACTGAAAAAGGAGTACAAACGAATATGAAAAACCAAGTGAAATGGATTGGCGCTTCGATGATGTTGCTGTGCGCAATTGCGCTCAGCGTGACGACGGCTTTTGCTCAACCGCAGCGCCCGTCGCGTGACCCATTGTCTCTGCTGAAACGCGCCATTACCGAAGCCAACGCACCCGCTTTGACCGGAACGCAGGAAACCGAACTGACTGCCTTGATTACGGCGTTCAAAGACGCCCAACCGGATGAACCCGATGCGGAACTGGCGGCGGCACACGATGCGTATGACGCGGCGATTCTGGCGGGCAAAGCGACCGACGCAGCGGCTCAGGCAACGATCATTGCCAATCGTCTGGCTGTGTTGAGCAAAGCCCGGCTGGACGCACAGGCGAGATTTGAAATTGCCGTGTTGGCCATTCTGAGCAACGGTGGCCAGTTGGAACCGCTGAAAACCAAATTTACCGCCGATCGCGTGCTGAACATTGTTCGTTCTCTGGCCGGACGCGGCCCCGGCGGTGGTCACGGCGGACCCGGTGGCGGTCCTGGCGGTGGCCCGGGCGGCGGTCGTCCATAAGCGAATTTCCTTCGTCTGAATCTAAAGTCATCCTTTCAACCGGGCTGAGCGCCGATCAATGGAACCTTCCTTGATCGGCGCTCAGCCCGAAATCATTTTCAGCCAAGCCGCCCAACAAACTGGCGCGAATTGATGCCTGCGCGATACATTACGACCTTCCGAAAGCAAAACCAGTTGTCGCCATCTCATCAACACAGGAACGCCAGCATGAACGACACCACGCCATCAGCAACCCAATCCGAAGCCGCATCGCCGGACGTTGCGCCTGCATTTGTCTGTGATTGCTCTAAACGGGCGCGTTCGGCCTGCCAGGGCGAACCATTTTTCCGGGAACATAAAGGCAAGCGGTACTGCGTGCTGCATTACCCTGGCGCAGACAAGCTGGAAGCCTTTCGCGTCGCCTTCAATCGAAAATTGGAAGGTAAAGACTATAAATTTCTGGGCGTGTGGTTTCCTGAAGAAGTAAATTTTCGTGGCTTCGAGTTCAGCGCGGATGCCGATTTCTACGGCGCGAGGTTCAGCGCGAATGCCTATTTCACCAACGCGAAGTTCGGCGCGAATGCCGATTTCACCTACGCGGAGTTCGGCGCGAATGCCTATTTCTTCAGCGCGACGTTCAGCGCGGTTGCCTCTTTCTTAGGAGCGACGTTCAGCGCGAAAGCCGATTTCTTCGGCGCGAGGTTCAGCGCGAATGCCTCTTTCTACGACTCGACGTTCAGCGCGGATGCCTCTTTCTCCGGCGCGACGTTCAGCGCGGATGCCTCTTTCTCCGGCGCGACGTTCAGCGCGGATCCCTCATTCTCCGGCGCGACGTTCAGCGCGAATGCCGATTTCTCCGACGCGACGTTCAGCGTGAATGCCGATTTCACCGGCGCGACGTTCAAAAGCTATGCCAACTTCGCCGGATCAGACGAACAAAGAAGCTTTGGCGAACAAAACCAATTGGACTTTCAATTTGCACATATCGAAAAGCCTGAGCGCGTTTCCTTCCACACGCTCGACCTGAAACCGCATTGGTTTATCAATTGCGATTGCCGCAAATTCGAATTCGTAGACTGCGAATGGAACCACAATCTGAAGCAGGAACTCGAAAGCGCAACCAACGCGGAAATCAGCGCACCACACCGCCTACTGGCCATCACTTTCCGGCAATTGGCGGATAATGCCGAAGCGAATCACCGTTACCACGAAGCCTCAAACTTTCGCTACAACGCGTTTGAAGCGCGGCGAGTTGAAACATACGGAGGCTTTGCTTTTTGGCGGTTGGATTGGTGGTACTGGTTTGCGAGCGGGTACGGAGAGCGAGTGCTACAAGCCTTTCTTGTCTTCCTCGGCATTTTCATTCTGTTTGCTGTTTTGTTTACGCAGGTTGGCTTTGATCAAAGCGCAAAGAACATGACGACTAGCGCTACCCAGGCAGCGACGGCGCAACCGGATACCATTGGCAAACCGCTCGACTGGCAAGACGCCTTCATTTACAGCTTCTACGTGACGATCCTGCAAAAGCCCAAACCGGAGCCTTTGACGAGAACGGCAAAGATTCTGGTCGGTTTGGAAACCGTGCTTGGCCCGGCTCAAGCCGCGTTGTTGGCGTTGGCCGTGCGACGCAGGTTTATGCGATGACGATCAGGGTTCTGTCACAAATTCGCCCGTCGCTTGTGGCCATTTCCCATAAATAGAATCCGCGCGAGCCGAACTTAATTTGACACTTTGTGAAATCGTGTGCTACTTATCCGCACTTAAATTCAACGCAATTTTTACAGCTATTGCTGATTGTGCAGCAGAATTTTTCTGAGAGGAGCGGCATTCGACCGTGAACGTCCTTGCCTTGGCGGGTAGTGTACTGAGCATTGATGGATCGCTTTTAGTTGTTTTTATTTCCATCCTTGTCCTGATCTTCATTCTCAACCGCACGTTGTTCAAACCCATCAATCAGGTGTTGGATGAGCGCGAACGGCTTGGCGCGGGACGCATGTCCGAAGCCAAGCAGTTACTGGCGCAATACGAAGAGCGGCTCGGCAAATACGAGCAGCAGATTCAAGCGGCGCGCGCCGAAGCGTATCAGTTTATGGAAACGCAACGCCGCGAAGCGCAAACGGCCCGCGCCGAAATGGTCGCTCAGGTCAAGGCCGAAACCGCCAATCAAATTGCCGCCGCGCGCGAAGACATCGCCAAACAGACCGAAGCCGCCAAATCCACTCTGGAAGGCGAAGCGAGGGCAATGGCAGGCGTGATTTCGTCTCAGATTTTGCATCGGCCGATCAGCGCCGGAGGGAATTGAGCCACCATGACGACTACGACTTTTTTATCCGCTCTTTTCGTTCCCGTTCTTGCAGACATGTTTCCCATCCTGCTTTCGGGCGGCGCTGGAATGGCCGCCATCTCCAAGCTGTTCAACCTGACCATCTTTTTGACGTTTTTGTTCTGGGTGGTGAGAAAACCCGCCAAGGAATTTTTCACGACTCGATTGGCGGAAGTGCGCGCCACGTTGCAACAAGCGGCGAAGGAAAAAGAAGCCGCTGCGGCCAAGATGGCTGATCTGGATGCGCGGTTGAGCCGGTTGGATGCGGAAATCGCCGACATCAAATCGCAGGCGCAGCGCGA
>JAEUQP010000540.1 GCA_016789645.1 Acidobacteriota bacterium
TTGAAACGCGAAGGGAAATCCTGGCGTATTACGGCCATTCGCAATATGTTGCCGGCTGCGCCAGCGGCTAGCCGATGATCGCGCACTCACGTTATCAATCGTCATGAAGATCAAACTGGTACAACTGAGCGTGCAGCCGGAACAGGCGGCGAATCAGGCACGAATGAGGGCCGCGCTTCACGATGCTCAACCGGACGAGTGGATTGTCTTCCCGGAAGGAATGTTGTCGGGATACTTTCCTGAACAGCCGGATTATTTGGACAATCTCGATGCCGAAGCGATCCGGCGCGGAATCGAAGACATTCAACGAATTGTTACAGACCGAAAATGCAACTGCGTTTTCGGCTCTGCGTTGCGGCGTGAAAACCGCTGGCACAACTCTGTCCTCTTGCTGACCAGCGATGGCCAGCGGCACGTTCATCACAAAGTGGAATTGTCCGAACTGGATCGCAACGTGTTTTCGCCGGGAAATCAGGTGACGGCTTACACAGTCGGCAACCTAACGCTGGGGATTCAGGCTTGCCGCGAATTGATTTTTCCCCAGACGTGGAGCGATTTGAAAACTGCCGGGGCGCAAATCGTGTTTCACATCAACAACGCCATTCAACCGCACGACGCGCTGTGGGAACACATTTTGATTACTCGTGCTGTTGAACAAAGCATCTTTGTTTGCAGCGTGAATAATGGCGCTCCGCCCCAGGCGCTTGCTTCATACCTGATTGCGCCGTCCGGAAAAGTATTGCTCAAAACAGAAGTGCAGCAGGATCAAATGCTGGCGGCAGAAATTGATCTGAACGAAGTCATCGCGGATTTGACTCAACGCACGGATTATTAACGTGTTGCCGTAGTAATTTCGCTCAGGCAACCACCCTCATCTGAATTGCGGAGTAACACCATGAAAAAATCGGAATCGAAATCACGGAGAAAGTTTTTACGCCAGGCTTCGGCAGGAACGCTGGCAGTTGGCGCTGCGAATCTTATTACCTCAAAGACGCACGGAGCGCCGCGCGTCATCCAACTGGAATCCGAACCCGAACCGCAACGCACCATCGGCCCGAATGACAAAATCCGGTTTGGGCTGATCGGCGCGGGCGGAATGGGACACGGCGACACGGAAACCGCGTTGCGCGTCAAAGGCGTGGAGTTTGTGGCCGCCGCTGACATTTATGACGGAAGGTTGACGCACGTCAAAGAAGTCTGGGGCAAAGACATTTTCACCACCCGTGATTACCGCGAAGTGCTGGCGCGCCCGGACATTGACGCCGTTATCATTGCGACGCCGGATCATTGGCATCAGCGCATCGCCATTGACGCGATGAATGCGGGCAAGGATGTGTATTGCGAAAAACCCGTCGTGCAAAAGCTGGAAGAAGGCAACGCCTTGATCGAAGCGCAGCAACGCACCAAACGCATTTTCCAGGGCGGCAGCCAATTTTCCAGTTCCGTCATTTACCAGAAAGCCGCTGAGTTGGTGGCCGCTGGCAAAATTGGAACCTTGAATCTGGTGGATTCCAGTTTATGGCGACGTGGCGCGCTCAGCGCGTGGCAATACACCATTCCCGCCGATGCTTCGCCGCAAAACATTGATTGGGATCGGTTCCTGGGCAATGCGCCGAAACGACCGTTTGAACCGATTCGACTGTTCCGCTGGCGCAATTATCGCGATTACGGCACAGGCATTGGCGGCGATCTGTTCGTACACCAATTTACCGGAGCGCATCTGGTCACCGGAGCCAAAGGCCCGGTTCGCGTTGTGACCACCGGAGGAACGCGGCTGTGGAATGACGGGCGCGATGTGCCGGACGTGTTGCTGGGATTGTTCGATTATCCGGCGATGAATGGACGGCCAGCGTTCAACATGAATTTCCGCGTCAGTTTTGCCGATGGCGGCACAGAGCGCGAAGGCTGGGGATCGTGGGCATATCGTTTTGTCGGCAACGACGGCGTGATTGAATTGGTCAACGATGCGTTGGTCGTTAAACGTCCGCCCGAAGCGAAAACTCCGCCGCCGCCGAGTGGGGAATTTGCCGAAGCTGTCATCAGCCAAATGCGCAAAGAGCATTTCGCCAAATACCCGCGCCGCGAATCTGAAGTGACCGCCGTCACCGAAGAGCGCTATTTGCCGCCGGACAAATACGATGAGCGGTTGGATCATTTCAAAAACTTCTTCAACGCGATGCGTTCGCGCAAGCCTGTGTATCAGGATGCGGCTCAAGCCTATCGCAACGCCGCGCCCGCGTTGCTGGCCAATGTCAGCTACTTCGAGCGCCGCGTTTGTGAGTGGAATCCGGAAACCCTTACGTTGAAGGCCTGATGCTCTAAAAGCCCAACGTTCAGTCTTCAGATTGCCACGGGCTTCAACGAAGCAAGCTGAAGACTGAACTCAAACCAATTTTCTCTGAATTGGTTTTCTCCGTAATCGTCTTCCAACCAAGCAGGAATCAAACATGACACGACGGCTCAAATTAGTTGCAGTCCTGGCATTGGCGTTGGGCACTTGGGGATTGGTCACGTCGAATCTTCGGCGTGTAGATGCTGACGTTGCCGACGCGTACGCCATACCATCTCCCACTAATGTTCAGGCGTTTCTGGAAACAAACTGTTTTGCCTGCCACAACTCCACAACGAAAAAAGGCAATCTGGATTTAACTGCGCTCAAGCCGGACTTCGCCGATGCCGCGACGTTTGCCGTCTGGGTCAAGGTTCACGATCGCGTCCACGACGGCGAAATGCCTCCGAAAGCCGCGCCGCAACCCGCTGACGCCGAGCGAAAAGCCTTTTTGAAATCCTTGGCGGCGCCGCTGATTGCCGCTGATGCCGCCCGCATTCGCCGCGAAGGACGTTCAGTATTGCGACGGATGAACCGCTACGAATACGAAAACACCTTGCGCGATTTGCTCGGCGCGCCGTGGCTGCAAATCAAAGAATTGTTGCCCGAAGACGGCGAACGCTATCGCTTCAACAAATCCGGCGAAGCCCTGGGCGTGTCGCACGTGCAAATCAGCCGGTACCTTTCCGCTGCCGAACATGCCTTGCGCGAAGTCTTGGCGCGTTCCGAAACTCAACCGGAAACCGTCACCAGACGCTATTACGCCCGCGAACAACGCGCGTTCACCAATCACGTCGAATTCTCCCAGTTCAACACCTACACCGAACGCGCGACATTTCCGCTGATTGGCAATGAAGCCGATGTTGCCGTGCTGGAGAAAAAAGCGCCGATGACCGTGGGCGACAAAGACCCCGCCAAGCGCGAACTCGAAGGCATGGGAGTTGTCGCCAGTTCGTACGAACCGCTGGAAATTCGTTTCAATCAATTCAAAGCCAAAGCACCGGGGCGATATAAACTGCGTTTGCTGGCGCATTCGTTCTGGGCAGGGCCGCAACCCGGCGACAAATGGTTTCACCCCAGCCGCACCGAAGCCTTTCCCGGTCGCACGCACGAACCGATTACGCTGTACGCCGAAATCCCTCCGCGCCAGATGCGGTACCTGGCCAACGTAGACGTTTCGCCCGAAGCTGCGGTGCAAGAGGTCGAAGTCTATTTGCTGAAAGATGAAACGATTCGTCCTGACGCTGTTCGTTTGTTTCGTTCGCGTCCGCCGAACTGGCGCAATCCGCTGGCCGAAAAAGACGGCCAACCCGGCGTGGCGTTTCGCTGGCTGGAAGTCACAGGGCCGATTTACGACACTCAAACGGAATGGCCCGGCAAAGGGCATCGGTTGATGTTTGGCGATTTGCCCTTCAAGAAAAACGCCAAAGGCCAGATCGAAGTCGTTTCCACGAATCCGCATGCTGATGCGGAACGTTTGTTACGCAACTTTCTGCAACGCGCTTATCGCCGTCCGCAGCCGATTGAAGAAGAAACGCAACGCTTCCTTAAACTCGCAGACGCTTCGCTCAAAAACGGCGAGAGCTTCACCGACGCGATGATTACGGCCTATTCCGCCGTGCTTTGTTCGCCCGCGTTCACCACGCTCGAAGAAAAACCGGGCCGCCTGGACGATTTCGCGCTGGCATCGCGCTTGTCGTTTTTCCTGTGGAATTCCGAACCTGACGCCAAATTGCGCGAATTGGCAGCGCAAGGTGCGTTGCGCAAGCCCGCCGTCTTGCGCGCGCAAGTGGATCGCCTGCTCGCTGATCCGCGTTCGCAACGCTTCGTCAATGCTTTCCTGGATTACTGGCTGGATCTGCGCAAAGTGAACATCACGTCGCCGGACGAGTTGCTGTACTGCGATTATTACCTGGACGACCATCTGGTCGAATCGTCTACGTTTGAAACGCGCGCGTTTTTGGCCGAACTCATTCGCGAAAATTTGCCCGCGCGTAACCTTATTGCCTCGGATTTCGTGATGGTGAA
>JAEUQP010000552.1 GCA_016789645.1 Acidobacteriota bacterium
GTTCTTTGATCTTGTCGTGCAGCAGCCAGTATCCCTGCGCGACACCGACTTGGTTAATGCTCCACCGCATTACCAACCTTGCTCTCGCGCTACGCATTGAGGACATCTCTGATACGTTTCGTAATTGACCGCAACCTCCTAGACCTGTCCTTCCAATTGACGTTTCCGCAACTATCCTTCCAACACTTTCTCAATGCGTAGCCGGGAGATTCAAGCACCTCTCCTCATTTTCACGAAAACCGAAAATTTCAGACCAACGTAATACAGAACAACTCGAACATTTCTTCGGTTGAAGCGTTTGCGTTTCTTGCCGTATGATCGCAGCAAGTTCCCCTTTCAGACATCACGTGCAGTAAATGGATCGGACAATGTCGTCACTTTATTCACCGAACAGCAAACCCTTTTCAACGCCTCAGGCAGATGGGCACCGACCTGCGTTGCCGCGTTTTTTGCCTTTGAGCGAACACTCGATCCGATGGATTACGGGATTATTGGTGGTGTTTGATGGGGTTCTGGCGTCAACCCTGTTTCTGTTGGCGTATTGGCTGCGTCACCCTGAAAAAGCGATTTTCCTCTGGGCGAAAAGCCAATGGTGGGCGTTGACAATGTGGGTACCGGTCGGAGTGGAAGAGCATTTCGCGCCATATTTAAGCGTGCTCTATTTCATTCCGTTGATTCAGGTGCTGACATTCTGGCACCGCGGGCTGTACCGTGTGCGAGGCGAATTCTCCTTCAGCGAAGATTTCATCAACATCTTCAAGGCCATTTCGATAGGCGGGTTGCTGATAACGATGCTGGCATTCTTTTATCGAGGCGGCTTTGCGTATTCGGCCTTTTCCTATTCCCGACTGATTTTCATTCTCTTTTACGCCCTGAATCTGACGGTTTTTCTTGGCTATCGGACGGCGCTTCGCAGCTTGCAGACGTTTTACCGTCGCCGCCACATTAATGTCATTCCGATATTGATTGTGGGAGCGAACGACGTCGCCGAAATGTGTGTCAACGAAATCGCGCACGACCCCAAACTCGGTCGCCGGGTTGTTGGATTTGTCACTCCGAATGGCAAGCCTCCGAAAAGCTCTGCGTTGAGCCATTGGCCAACGCTTGGCCGATACGACGAAATGCACCGCTTCATCCGGGTTTACGGCATAGGCGAAGTCCTGATTACTGATCCGGGAATTTCGCCACAAATGCTGTTCGACACCATGGTCAAATGCGGTCGCGGCGCGCGCGTGACGTTTCGCGTTGTGCCGAATCTGCTCAATTGCATTCCGCGAAAAACCTACGTCGAACAGTTGGGCGCCGTGCCGATGGTACGGCTGTTTGAAGAACCCCTGTCAGCGTCGGCTCGGTTGTTTAAACGTACCGTGGACATTGTGGTCAGCTCGTTGATCTTGCTGATTACGGCTCCGCTGTGGATGGTGATTGCGCTCGCCATCAAACTGAGTTCGCGCGGACCGGTGCTGTATCGCCAGGAACGGGTCGGCATGGATGGGCAAGTATTCCTGCTCTACAAATTTCGCTCAATGACCAACACCGAAGAGGTTGATGAAGCTCACCGCGACTACATGCAGCGAGTCATCAAAAAGGAAGGCGAAATCAATCTTGGAACAGATGAAACTCCCAGCTACAAATTTATCAATAATTCCCGGCTGACCGGCATTGGCAAATGGTTGAGACAAACCAGCCTGGATGAATTGCCGCAGCTGTTCAATGTTTTCAAAGGCGAAATGAGTCTGGTTGGACCTCGCCCGCCGATTCCTTATGAGGTTGAATGTTACGAATCCTGGCACCGTAAACGGCTGGACGTGAAGCCAGGTTTGACCGGGTTATGGCAGGTCAGTGGACGATACCGGTTGTCATTTGAGCAGATGGTGCAACTGGATATTTACTACATTGAAAATTGGTCCTTGTGGCTCGACTTGAAGATCATTCTCAAAACCCTTCCTGCGCTTTTCATGCACGAGCAAGCCAGCTAACCAGTGCTTGGTCACCTGCCAGCAAACTCTGCTCATTACGAAAAAATGGATGAATATCCAGTGTTTCGAACAGGTTTCATAGGTGCTCCCCAACCAGTAATAATGCTAAGTTGTTGACTTTTCACGACTAGAATCCCCCCATTCAATTAAATAGCAAACGGCATTGAAGTTGCTTCTTCTAAGAGCGCTTTCATCTTCTGGTTGCTGTCATACCTTCTTTATTCACAGATTTGAAGCCAGACAAGAAGACTGAATTTACGAGATTTGTTCTCCTTGGTTTTTTAGAGTTTTCATCCCAGCAAAGCCCTCGGTGCGGCGGGATTCGTAAGAATTCTGCCGCCATTTTTTTGGGTGCACTGGGGGATGTTCTGCATCAGCGGCAAGTGTTCGATCAGTCTGACTTGCGTGTGTTGGAGAGCCATTAATGTCCTTTCCGATAATTGAAACAGCCCGATTAAGATTGCAACCCTTCACCAAAGAAGACACTGACAATTTGCATCAAATGTGGATTGACCCAGCGATGCGGAAATATCTGTGGGACGATCTGGTCATTCCCTATGAAACCGCTGTCGAAGTCGTTCAAGCCAGTTTCGATAGTTTTGCCCAACATGGCTTCGGTTACTGGACGATTACCTTCAAAGGGCAGGTTGATTTGATCGGTTTTTGCGGGTTGCGACACTTTCACCAAACTGAAACCAGAGGTAAAGAGGTCGAGGTGATGTACGGCATTCGGTACGAACATTGTGGCAACGGATTGGCTACGGAAGCTGCTCAGGCGATGTTGTGGTTTGGATTTGAGAGAGTCGGTTTGGAGCAAATTTACGCTGGAGCCGATCCACCAAATCAACGGTCTTTTCGTGTGATGGAACGCGTTGGGATGGCATTTTCTCATCATTCAAACAATGGCGAGGCTGAGGCCATCTACTACAAAATTCACTGCCATCAATTCCGGGCGTTCAGGGCGAATTTTTGCGTCTTGGACAGTGAAGCTGGTTGATAACAAAAGATTTGCCAACCTTAGGCAAAATTCATTGCACAGCTTGACAGTAAAAAAGTCGTTAAGTAGTATGCGCGCCGTGTTCGTCAGTGCGTCAATTTCTGACGCGATCCTAAAGCACAATCAGTAGCAGTTGCGAATAACAGTAGTTTTGTTGTGTCAACTCCAAAGTCTTACCCCATATTGTAGTGAAGCCGCAGATGAAGCTGAGATTTGAATCTTGAGCTTCAAACGCGGCTTTTTGCTTTGGAGAGAATGCCCCGCAAAACGTGAGGCATCATCGTCGCCCCTAAAGCTTGACCGTAAGCGAAAGGATACGAGTGTTGAGCGCCGAAGAACGCGGAGGTTGTGTGGCGAGCGGCTCGTTACCGCTGACTGCTCGTTAACCCGTTTATCCCCAGGAGGTACTTCACCATGGCAGAAAAGAAACAAGGCAAAGTTAAGTGGTTCAATAACGCGAAAGGATATGGCTTTATTGAACAGCCCGATGGCGGGGGCGATGTGTTCGTCCATTACTCCGCAATTCATATGGACGGCTTCAAAACGCTCGAAGAAGGCCAATTGGTCGAATATGAACTGGTTCAGGGACCAAAAGGCAAGCAGGCTGAAAAAGTCACCAACGTGCAATAACTTTCAGCCTGAAACCATCTCGTAACCTGTCGCCTTGCTCGTTGACAACAACGGGCAAGGCGTTTTTCTTGAAGTTTGAAATTTGCCAGCCGCTTCAATAAACTGGCTTTCCGGTTGGTCGCAGCCGAATTTGAACTGTAGAAACTGATATCCAATGCTGAAGCTATACAACACACTGTCCAATCAAGTCGAAGAATTCAAACCGCTGGAAGCGAACAAAGCCAGTATGTATGTGTGCGGCCCGACGGTTCACGACTTTGCCCACATCGGCAACTTCCGAACATTTTTATTTGCCGATCTGCTCAGGCGCTACCTGAAATTCAAAGGCTACAAGGTTCATCACGTCATGAACATCACCGACGTGGACGACAAAATCATTCGTAAATCCATTGAAAAAGGGCAGAGCCTGCGCGATTACACCGAAATCTATACCAATTACTTTTTTGAAGACCTGTATGCGCTTGGCGCAGAAGCGCCGGAAGAAATTCTGCGTGCAACCGACCATATCCCGGAGATGGTGGACATCATCAAACGATTGGACGCCAACGGTCACACGTACGAATCGGAAGGTTCGACGTATTTTCGCATCAACACTTTTGACGGATACGGCAAACTCTCGAAAGTGAAATTCGAGGGAAATGTCGTCGGCGCCAGCGAACGCGTGGATTCCGACGAGTACGAAGCCAAAGAAAATGCGCGCGATTTCGTCTTGTGGAAAGCCGCCAAACCCGACGAACCGTTTTGGGAAACGGAACTCGGCAAAGGCCGTCCCGGCTGGCACATTGAATGTTCGGCCATGTCCATGAAAGCGCTTGGCGAAACCTTCGACATTCACGCCGGAGGCATTGATCTGGTCTTTCCGCATCACGAAAACGAAATTGCACAATCCGAAGGCGCAACTGGCAAACCATTTGTGCGGTATTGGGTTCACGCCGAATTCCTGATGGTCGAAGGGCAGAAGATGTCCAAGAGCCTGGGCAATTTCTTTACGTTCCGCGATCTGGTGGAAAAGGGCTACACGCCGCGCGCGATTCGATATCTGTTGCTGTCTGCGCCGCATCACAAACAACTCAACTTTACGCTCGAAGGTTTGCGCGGAGCCGAAAGCACCGTCGCGCGGTTGAATGATTTCAGGCAACGCCTGACCGAAGTCCAGCCAGAGCAGGGCGCAACGCCCGCGATTGCCCGCATGGC
>JAEUQP010000556.1 GCA_016789645.1 Acidobacteriota bacterium
CTGAAGGGGTGGCGAGTCCTGTTTACAGCCTTCCAAACCGCGTTGACTGTTGCAGTGGTGTGTGGAGTGCTGGCGATTTTCGACGCACAGGCGCTGCCGTCGGCGCTGGTTTGGCAGCATTTGTTACGCTGGCAAGCCATCGGAATTGCGCTGGTCTGGCTCAGCATCGTCTGGATTCTCTTGAGGTTGATGGTTCGGCGGAATGACGAAGCTGAGACGCCGTCGAATTTGGTGCGGTTGCTGTTTCCACCTTGGCCGACCGTGGATCGAATCGTAACGGCGGCAGTCTGGATGATGTCGCTTGTGCTGAGTCTGGTCAGTGGAGCAGGCGGAGCAGGTTCGTGGGTGTTGCTGGTATCGTTGTTGTTGGTATTTGCCGTGGCGTTGTGGGAGCAGTTTCAACGGCGACTGGTGTTGGCAATGATGACGTTGTTGGCTAGCGGATGTTTGTTGCTGTCGTGGCGATTTTTGGCGGTGGAGATAGGCATGCAATGGTTTCGCTGGTCTGCCGCGATCAGCTTTGCATTGGTAGCTTTGCCGATTTTGTATCGCGAACCGCTCTGGAAGTTTTGCAAACGATTCAACTGGCCGCAAATGGAAAGCCGTTCCGCTGGTTTGGCGCGGCTGGCTCGCTGGGAGTCGTTGCTGTTGTTTGCTGTGCCAGTCTTGAGCCTGACGCTCGTGGAATTTTTGACAAGGATGTTGGGGAAGCCGGTCTCGTTGGCAAGCACAGTGGTCTTTCTGGCGCCGATTTTGATTTTGAGCTTGACGCTGGCCGTACACGCCTTTCGAGAAAATTCGGCAAGCTACACCTTGGCATCCGGACTGTTGCTGAATTTGGCAGCGACGCTTGGGAGTTTGTTGCGCCCCGGAAATCATTGGGTGGCGATTGTTCAAGCAAACATCATCACGTCGGCATTGTTTGCATTGGGCTGGTTGGCGGCAAGGACTCGGTGGCGATGGAACAAGACGAATGCTGAGCCAACCGCTGTTCCAGGAATGATTCTGCAAACTCAAGTCGCTGTGACGGTGATTGTCAGCTTGGCGTTGTTGGCTTTGGCGGCGGCACAAATCGCTGTTGATCCGGAAATTCCAAGCCGAATGATTCCCATAATTGGAAATGGCTGGGGATGGTTAGCGACCAGTTTGTCTGCTGCCGCATGGCTGAGCTTGCGCAAACAACAATTCGGCTCGCGCTTGGCGAAGCTGAATGTTGATCAGTTGGGCGTGGCATTCCTGGCAATGACCTCGTTGATTGTTTGCAGTTTGAGTCGAGTCGCAGCCGGTTGGGCGAGCTATCACGTATTGCTGATCGGCATTTGCGTTTCGGCGTGGCTGATGTTCGCCGTTCGCCAATTCGAGTTCCGCAAAGTGGCGATTGAAAACAGGGAAGCGGCGACTGGCTGGGCGTTGGCTTTGGGATTGGCGCAACTGGCGCTGACCTGGCGCGGCATCGAAGCGTCGAATTCGTTGCGTTGGACGGTTGGTTCGTACGCTGCGCTGAGCTTGCTGTTCGGTTGGATGGCCGTCGCATTGCGGCGACGCAGTTTGGTGTATTTGAGTGCGCCGCTGTGGAATCTGATTCTGTTGACGTTGTTCGTGCGGCGAACGGATGTGCTCAGCCACGTGTTTGAATTTGTCGCCTTGAATGTCGTGGTGCTGTCACTGACTTCATTGGTTTGGCTGTGGCTGGATTTGAAAACCATGCGGCCAGCCATTGGCCGACAGCCATTTCATCGGCTGACGATTTTGCTGACGTTGCCAACGCTCTTGACGATCAGCGGTGTTCATTGGGGAATAGGGCATGTTTGGCAAGATCATCATGAACCGCTCTGGTTGACCTGGCTGGCAATTCTTTCGGTTGTGGCTTTGCTGGTGGCGTATCTGTGGGACGAAAACGTCACGGCTTCATTGCGCGGGTTGCATCTGGCCGGAGTTGTCGTGGTTCTGGAAGTTTGCAGTCTCTTGCCGATCTCCGAACATTGGTTTTTGGCGTTCACTGTGGTGGCGTTTTCTCTGTATGCACTGGTTACGAGTTGGCTGTGGCGAAGGCGCGAGACGTTCGCGCAGTTGGCGGAGCGAGCAGGCGTCATTACGAATCCGGAAGTGGCGAATTTGCTGCGAAGCTGGCTGTTAAGCTGGCATTCGCTGTTCACGGGGGGAATTTTCCTGCTTGTTATTGCCACCTTGTTTGACTCTGCTTCGTTGTGGAATCGGTTGTTGGCGACCAGCGGCTTGTTCGCTTTACCTGTTGCCTTCGCCTTGTTGGCGCGCGGGGGGGCCGACCAGAGGCTGATAACGGCCAGCGTGCGTTTGTGTATGGCGAGTGTAGTGATGTGGAGTTGGGCCTGGCTGTCCCCGCCGAGATGGGGGAGTTGGCAACTGACGAATCGGCTGATCATCGTTATGCTAATTGCTGAGGCTATCTTGATCGTTTATCGCTTAATTCTATCGCAGTGGCTGGAAGCCGAAAGTTTGTGGCGAAAAGCGTTGCGAGCGGATTTGCCGGTTGTTGCGGGAATCGGTTTGGCCGGGTTGGCATTTGTGTTGGTGGCGGAATTTGAACAACGATCGAATTTCGGCGCGGTTTTGTTGGGATGGCCTGCGATTGTGGCCGTGCTGGCGACATTGATTGGCGTCAGTTTGATCGGAATCGCTTTTGCTGTGTTGCCGGGCGAAGACCCATTCGATTTGGACGAGCGTGGCAAGATGCGGTACGTCTACTTGACCGAAGTGTTTGTGGTGCTGACGTTCGTGCATTTGCGATTGACGATGCCGTGGTTATTTGGCGGCATTTTCTCAGCCTACTGGCCGATTGTCGTGATGTTGTTGGCATTTGCGGGTGTCGCACTGAGCGAAGTCTTTCGACGGCAGGGGAAATTGGTGCTGGCTGAACCTTTGGCAAACACTGGCGTGCTGTTGCCCCTGTTGCCGGTGATTGGATTTTGGTCGTTGAATTCCCAAGTCCCGTATTCGGGCTTGTTGCTGACGGTGGGATTGTTTTATGGCGTCTTGTCGGTGATGAAACGGTCGCTGGGGCTTGGATTGCTGGCCGCGCTGACGGGCAATTCCGGATTGTGGCATTTCCTGAATCGAGTCGAAGGACTGACGTTTTTTGAACATCCGCAGTTGTGGCTGATTCCGGCGGCAGTGTCGGTGTTGCTGGCGGCGCGAATCAACCGCGAAAGTCTATCAGTGGAGCAGATGAATTCGATTCGATACGGCGCGCTGGTGACAATCTATGTTTCCTCAACCGCGGATATTTTCATCAATGGGGTGGACAATGCGCCGTGGTTACCGATCATTTTGGCAGTATTGGCCGTTGGGGGAGTGGCCGCCGGGTTGATGCTGCGAATTCGGGCTTTCCTGTTTTTAGGCACTGCGTTTTTGCTGCTTTCGATGCTGACGATCATCTGGTCGGCCTCGGTCAATTTGCAATGGACGTGGTTGTGGTATGTGACAGGAATCGCGTTCGGCGTGTTGATTATTTATACCGTGGCGATGTTCGAGCGAAAGCGCGAGCAAATGATCGGCTTTGTCGAGCGATTGAAACAATGGCAATGAGCTGTGAATGAAAAACAATCGGGAGAGCAATTTCACTAGATTGCTCTCCCGGTTGTTTTTTACTGATGGTCTGGCCGCCATTTGCCAGCTTACTGGCAAGAGGGCGGGAAGACCGGAATGATCAGGCTGGATGTTTGGCTTAGTGTCAGTTTGTGGAAGTTACGGCCACCCTTGTAAGCGGCCTGCGTGGTTCCAGTATTGAGCACCGCACCGACAATTCCGCCAGATGTTTGCCTGCCGATCTTCAACCAACCGGTTCGTCCGGCGGGCACGAAGGTTTCAAAGCGAGGCGTGATGCGCGGGAAACTGTTGTTCAGAGAACTTATGAACTGGCAGCCACCCGAGAAGGAGAAGCTGAGCGAGTTTTCCGTATCGTTATAGAAGATCCCGAACAACGTTCCCAGCGAATCCATTCCCAAACCCAGATTGCCGCCAACTCGGTTCAGAACAATCATTGTGTCGTTACCATCGGCGCGGCTTGGTATCCCATCCGCCTCGATGACTTGCGCCAGGTATTGGTAGTCCTGGTTGTCAAACTGCAGAGTGGCGGTGCTGGATGCTGCACCACACGATAGCGCTCGTTTGGCCGCCACGGCCTCGGCTCCCAGATTCGCCGTATGCCCGGTTTGCAGTTTGATGTATTCACTGCCAATGACGTAGTTGAAATTCGTCGGACAGCCGCGCTGATCCACAGCCACAGCAATGATGTAGCCTTTGACACCCGGATCCAAATCCGAGACAAGGAAGCTGGAAGTCTGGTTGGGCGTCAAACACAGGAAGTTGTCCGCCACCGAGCAATTAGATCCGTCAATAAAGAACAGATGCAAATACGCCGGCTGGGTTGAGTGGATATTGGTCAGGTTGATGCGCGTGTTATCCAGCGTCGGATTTGAAGCGCTGGAGGAATAAATCGGGAAGATCAGCACAGAACCAGGCCGTTGATCGCTGCCAGTAACAGTCGGATTGAGTTCAAAGTCGTTGATGTCCAAACCAGGTCCGACATCGGGACAGTTCGGGCCGGTACACGGCGGCGGTGTGCAATTGGCTGTCAAACAATTGCTCACCGTCGTGGACGCATCGTTCAGGCTGTCGCTGTTGGTGTCGTAATTGACTTTGAAATCAGTACAGAACCGCGTTCCGGGAGTCACTCCCTGACGAACGCGAACCTGGAATGTGATGGTCGCAGTCGCTCCCACAGGGATTTCTCCGTTCCAATCCACTTGTGCGGCTCCGAGCGTGCAAGTGCCAGCCGGGAAAGTGCTGGTTCCATTGCTGACGATGACCGAACAGGTTCCGGGAACTGTGGACAATTGCGTTGGCAACAGCGCCTGGAATTCAGACCCTGGATTGTCGCGTTGCAATCCGTCGCCGGAATTTCTCACCTTCGCTTCGTAATTCAACACGTTGCCGCTGCCAATACAGACATCCACGCCCGTCGAACGAATCGTCAAGTCGCTGGAACGGAACTGTGCGCCCGGAGGCGGGTTCACCGTGATGATCGAAGTGTTGGAGTTATTGTTGCCTGTCGGGTCAGTGGTTCCTGAAGTCACGCTGGCCGAATTGCTCAACGGGCCAACAGGGAAGGTAAAAGGAACCTGAATTTTGATTGTGATGACCGCCGTGTTGTCCGGCGCAGTCGCCTGCAAGGTGCCGACGTTGCAAGTCACGGTCGTTGTGCCAGAGCAGGTACCTTTGGTCGAAGTCGCCGAGATGAAATTCACGCCTGCCGGCAGCGGGTCTGTGACGACAACGTTGTTTGCCACAGATGGCCCATTGTTTCTGGCAGTGATGGTGTAGGTCACTTCATCACCTGCCCGGACAGTCGTCGCATTGGGGACTTTGGTCACGGACAAGTCACTGTTGGGTTGCAGCGTGGAAGTGACGGTCGCCTGATTGTTCCCTCCGTCCGGATCGGTGACCCCGCTCGGACTGGAAACAGTGGCGGTATTGGTGATGGTTCCGGTTGCATTGGATGGCAAGGACGCGGTCAGCGTGAACGTCGCCGTGCCACCATTCACCAGATTGACCGTGGTGTTGATGTTGCCGGTTCCATTGGCATTGCCGCAACTTGATCCGCTTGATGCCGCACACGTCCACGAAACATTGCTCAGAATGCCAGGAACAGTATCAGTGACGGTTGCGCCAGTGACAGGGCTTGGGCCGTCATTGGTCACAGTGATCGTGTACGTGAACTGCGCGCCCGGAATCGGCTGCGTTGGCGTGGCAGTTTTGGTGATTCGCAGGTTCGAAAGCGAAATGACATTGTCCGTATCGCTGGCAGTATTGTTGCTAGTGTTGGGATCGGTCGAACCTGCCGGAACGGAAACGCTGGCCGTATTCGTCAGCGTTCCAAGCGCATCGTCCGCAACTTTGGCAGTCAGCGTGAAGGTGGCATTGCCGCCCGATGCCAGATTGACCGTTGTGTTGATGTTGCCCGTTCCGTTGGTTGCGCCGCAGCTTGATCCGCTGGAGGTGAAACACGTCCAAGTGGCGTTGGTTAATTTTGCCGGCAGGGTATCAACGACTGGCGCTCCAGTAACGGCGCTTGGACCGGCGTTGGAAACTTCCAGCGTATAGGTGACCATATTGCCAGCCGTCACTGTCGAAGTGCTATTCGATTTGACGATGGACAAATCCGACGTTGGCGTCAGCGTATCCGTATCGCTGGCGGTATTGTTTGCTGAATTGCTGTCCGTTGAACCGGCAGGGGCCGCAACGGTCGCGGTGTTTGTCACTGTGCCCGTCGCGTTGCTGGCAACGGTGGTGTTGACAGTAAATGTGGCAGTGCCACCGGGCAGCAAATTAACTGTCGTGGTGATGTTGACCGTTCCATTGGGAACTGCACAGACTGAGCCAGCCGATGCAGCACAAGTCCACGAAGCAATAACCAGATTGGTTGGCATGATGTCCGTCACTTCAGCGCCAACCACTGCGCTGGGGCCAGAGTTGCGAACGACGATGGTGTAAGTCGTTGGCGTGCCGGGAACCAGCGTATTGACGTTGTTGGTTTTGGTGATGGAAAGATCAGCGTTGATTCGAATCTGGTCGGTGTCGGTGGCCGTGTTATTGGACGGATTCGGATCGGCGGTGCCCGACGGCATCGTGACTGTCGCGGTATTGACCAGTGTACCGGTTGCCGTGCTGGAAACCGTCGCTGTGACAGATACGGTAACACTGCTGCCATTGGGCAAATTGGCGGTCGTGTTGACGTTTCCGGTTCCGTTGGGCTGGCCACAGGTCGCCCCATTGGCGCCTGTGCAAGTCCAGGTGGCATTGCTCAGCGTGGAGGGCAAGACGTCAGAAATGGTCGCACCGTTGACAGCGATTGGACCATTGTTGGTCACAACGATGCTGTAAGTCGTTGTTTGTCCGGCAACCACCTGCGTGGCGTTATTGGTTTTGGTGATGGCTAAATCGGTTGAAGACAGCGCATCAGTATCAGTGGCCGAATTGTTTGCGGGATTCGTTTCAACAGATCCGGCAGGCGCTGCGATGCTGGCGGTATTCGACAACGAACCCGTAGCGTTGGCGGCGACAGTCGCGGTCAACGTGTAGGTTGCCGTTCCGTTCACGGCCAGATCAACAGTCGTATTGACGCTCCCGGTTCCGTTCGGCGAACCACAGCTTGATCCGGACGATGCGGCACAGGTCCATGTCGCATTGGTCAATGTCGCTGGCAAGTTGTCTGCCACCGCTGCTCCCGTGACAGCGCTTGGGCCGGCGTTGCTAACAACGATGGTGTATGTGGTCTGGGTTCCGGGCACGAGCGTCGAAACGTTGTTGGTCTTGGTGATCGCCAGATCAACCGTGGTCACAATGGTGTTGATGTCGGTCGCGCTGTTGTTGCCTGGCGTTGGGTCTGGAGCAGATGCGGGCGATGTTACCGTCGCCGTGTTGCTCAACGTGCCTGTGGTCGAATTGACGACGGTAGCATTCAAACTGAAGGTCGCGGTTGCTCCCGGCAACAAATTGACGGTTGTATTGATGCTGCCGTTGCCATTCGTTGCACCGCAACTTGCTCCAGCAGACGGCGTGCAAGACCAACTCACATTGGTGAGTTTTGTCGGCACTGTGTCTGTTACAGTTGCTCCGTTGACCGTGCTGGGGCCATTGTTTCTGACAACGATGGTGTAAGTGATCTGATTTCCGGCAATCGAAGTCGTGGCGTTATCGGTTTTGGTGATTGAGAGATCAGCTTGGGGTGTCAGCGTATCGGTATCGCTGGCAGTGTTGTTGGTTGGATTCGTATCCACAGCGCCATCGGGCATGCCAACTGTCGCTGTGTTGGTCACTGTTCCGGTCGCCGAAGCATCAGGCGTAACCGTCAGATTAAACGTTGCTGTCCCGCCGTTTTTCAAATCCACCTTGGTGTTGATGCTGCCAACGCCGTTGGCGACCAGACAAGCTGAACCGCTGGACGCCACGCACGTCCACGAGGCATTCGTGAACACGGCAGGCAGTGTGTCTGTCACGGGGACTCCGAAAACGTCGTTCGGGCCATTGTTGCGAACGACGATTTGATAGGTTGTCTGAGCGCCGGGAATGATGGTCGTCTGATTGTTGGTTTTGGTGATCGCAAGATCTGTGGTCGTTGAGCAGAAGGGAATTGCGCCAACTGAGTTGACGACTTGTCCAGTCGCGCCCCGGGTCGCGCCGTTGGGAGGAAATTCGGAAACAGACGGAGCCGCAGTTGTCCCGTTGGCTCCTCCGTTGACTTGGGTTGTCAGCGTGCCACCAGAAAATGCGATGTAACCGCCGCTGCCGCCGCCGCCCGGACCTTCCGATTCCAATTCAAAGGGCGCAACCGGAACAATCTGGTTGCCGCCATTGCCACCATTCGCTTGTGCCGACAAACCGTTGTTCAGAACTCTGGCTGCCACGACGATGGTTCCACCAGCGCCCGCGCCGCCCGCGCCGTCACGGCTTTCACCGCGAGTGGCCCCACCATTGGCGCCATTGGCTCTGAATGTTCCGTTGCCGCTGACAGTGTCGGCAATGAGGTAAATCAATCCGCCTCCATTGCCGCCCGCGCCACCCGTATCGTTGTTTTGAGCACCTGCGCCGCCGCCGCCGCCCAGGAAAATTCGTCCCGTCGTATCCTGTGCGACAGGACGACCACCAAGGCCGCCGACTTCACGACGACAATCGCCGCCCCACAAACAATCTCCAGGGCCTTTTTGCAACGCATCCTGATTATTGATGGCGTAACTGTAACCTCCACGTCCGCCGCCTGAAGAGTCGGTGAGTTTGTTGCCATTGGCCACATAGCCTGGATCAAGCGACCAAGCAGTTGCTCCCACAGCAGCGCCATCCATCACACCTTGTCCTGTCCAGGGTTTTCCATTGTTGCCGTTGGCTCCACCGCCGCCGCCCGTGTTGTGCGATGTCCCACCGCCGCCACCGTTGGCTGCTGCGCCGCGCCCGTATCGCCCGCCTAGAAGGTCGTAATCCGCCTGGTAACCGACAATGCCTTCGCCTTTTTCAGCGCCGAAATCTTGCTGGTTTGTGACGTGATCGGTTCGGAATCCGCCACCGCCCGCACCCGACAGCGCGCCGCCACGGAATCCCATTCCGCTGACGTCAATATTTCCATTGATGATTGCATTGTTCTGAACGTGAACAACGACGATGCCGCCGATTGTTCCATTCCAAGGCGGAGCTGTCAGAGAGGCTCCATTGTTGATGGTCAGGCTGGTGTATTGAGGTACGCGAATGACCTGAACTTTGCCGGAAGCCGAATAGTTGAATCGCAATCCGCCGCACGGCGGATTGATTGTGATGGTATTGCCTTGGACTTTGTTGACTGTGACAAATTCGTGACGACCCGCGCTGTTCAGGTTCGTCACCTGTCCGTAAGTTGGCGTATTGCTGGTATCAATCGAAGCGCCAGACATTTGAACGATCATGATTAAATCGCCCGGCGTCAGAGTGCTAATGTCCAGACCGTTTGGTCCGCCCGGATTGTCAACCGCGATCATGGAAGCTCCGGCAGGAGCGTCAATCGCCAATTTGCCATATTTGTTGACGACGGTGTTGGGTGCCGTAACCGTCAATTCGCCATCCTTGCCAGAAATTTCGGCGCGAGTGACTGTTGGCGTATTCATCCAGTTCATCAATCCGTTGATGGAACTGCCGAAAGCCAAGACAAAGACCAGAAATGTCGAACAGATCAAGGTGAACTTCTTCATACGTTTCTATTCCTCAAAAAGCGGAGTGAGGCCGCGAGACCTGTTATCCGAATTTCGCTGGCTTCGCAGGTGTAATGGGAGTCAACGAAGCGCAAACCGGACGCCAATGTCCAAAGAGGCATGCTCGTAAAATAAAGATCTGAGCAGAAAAGAACTCAATGGTTCCGGGCACAACGATCAAACAAAGAATTTGCTGAAAATCGGAGGGGCAAAATTCGCACGTTTCGTTCGCTTTGTTGGCAAAACAAAGGGCACTGTTGCCCGATCACACAATCGCTAAACGAATTGAACAAACTCTGGTGATTGTTTGGACGAATCACGTCAATCCTGAGCAAAGTCTCCGGCGAGCGTGGGGCAAAAGATGAGGTCTCGATACAGGAAATTTGCTTTGTGGATCAACACGTTACTCTAGTGAATAACGCCCAGTGAGGATCACCACGCGGCGGAAGATACCTTAATTTATTGGTTCTGTCCATCCGTAAATGGGCGATGTGCTTTGGGTTCAGAGTTTGAGAGACTCTTGCCAGATTCAACCTGTGTGGTACTCTTTGCGCCAGCTAAACACCGGATCGGCGGAAATCGCTGATCTTCGAATTCCAATAATTCTCAATTGAGGAGAAGCATAAGATGAAAAAAAATCTTGTTGCCACGTTTTTCTGCGTCGTTTTCGCATTGGCTTTGGTTGGCGTTGCTGTCTCTGCCCAGGACGATAAAATGATGGGCAAATCCTCTGGTAAAAAAGCCGCGCCTGCGACTAAAAAAGCTGAGGAGCTACTGGACATCAACACCTGCACCAAAGAACAGCTTGTCGCCTTGCCGGGAGTTGGTGACGCCTATGCTGATGCGATCATCAAAGGGCGTCCTTACAAGGCCAAAAATGAACTCGTTTCCAAGAAGATTGTTCCAGCGGCCAATTACAAAAAATTCCAGGCCAAAGTGATCGCCAAGCAAAAGTAACTTCTGATGGAAACTCCTTAACCCGAACGAGCGGCGTGCTCATTGCAAACAGTTGATGAGCCGCCGCTTGTGCATTTTGCGGACGACGGTTTATGATCCCCGCCGTTCTACTTCAACAGAAATTGAATCACTCAAATCCATCAACCGGAGGACGAACAAATGAGTATGGAAGCTCTCGGCATGGTCGAGACAAAAGGTTTTGTCGGTGCGGTCGAAGCGGCTGACGCAATGGTCAAGGCGGCGAATGTGCAACTGATCGGCAAGGAATATATTGGCGCCGGGTTTGTGACGGTGTTTGTGCGCGGCGATGTCGGAGCCGTCAAGGCGGCCACGGACGCAGGCGCTGCCGCTGCGCGCAGAGTCGGCGAACTGGTGTCAGTTCACGTCATTCCCCGTCCGCATCTTGAGGTCGAAAGAGTCTTGCCGAAATCGGCGGCAGCATTGACCGGCAAAGACCAAAAAGCCTTGCCCGAAGGAAAGAAAAAAGATTGATCACGGATTGATTTGTTTGAGCTTCAGTTATGGCAGATAAAGACCTGCAATCAATCCAGGCCGCGCGCGATTTGGTCGAAGCCGCTCACCGGGCGCAAGCTGTGGTTGCCACCCTCGATCAGGCCAAAATAGATGCGATTTGCGAAGCGATGGCCATTGCCGCCCAATCGCAATCCTTCAGGCTGGCCACCCTGGCGCATGAAGAAAGCGGTTACGGAAATCCTGCTGACAAGAATGTCAAAAACCTGTTTGCGGCGGTTGATGTTCACAATTACTTCAAAAGCCTAAAAACTGTTGGCGTTGTGCGTGACACAGGCTCCGTGGTGGAAATCGCTGCACCGCGCGGAGTCGTGGCGGCAATCGTTCCCTCCACCAATCCAACCTCCACGGCGATTTTCAAGATTCTGATCGCCATCAAATCCCGAAACACGATTGTGCTCAGCCCGCATCCCAGCGCAACACGCTGCGTGGTGGAAACCGCCAATGTCATGCGCGAAGCGGGCGTCAAGGCCGGTTTGCCCCCGGAAGCCATCGGCTGCGTTGAGTTGACTTCGCTGGAAGGAACCGATGCCTTGATGAAGCACAAGTTGACGGCGGTGATTTTGGCGACAGGGGGAATGGGGTTGGTGCGTGCCGCGTATTCGTCCGGCAAACCTGCGTTTGGCGTAGGCCCCGGCAATGTGCCTGCGCTGATCGAACGAACCGCCGATGTCGCCAAAGCTGTCCGCGACATTCTGGCCGGAACCTGTTTTGATTTCGGAACGATTTGCGCCTCGGAACAAGCCATTGTCGCGGATGCACCAGTGGACAAAAAGGTTCGGGAGCAACTCGCCGCGCAGGGCGCATACTTTTTGAACGCCGCACAAGCCGATCAACTGGGGAAATTAGTCGTTACGCCAAATCGCACTTTGAATCCGAAAATTGTCGGCAAGCCGGCAACGACTTTGGCGGAATGGGCAGGCATTGGCGTTCCGCCAAACACTCGCTGTCTGATTGCTGAAGTCGGCGGAATTGGGCGCGATTTCCCGCTGTCCATCGAAAAGCTGTCGCCAATCCTGGCCTATTACGTGGCGAACGGATTGGAAGAGGGAAGCAAGCTGTGTGATGAAATTCTGCATTACGGAGGAATGGGGCACACAGCTTCGATCCATACGCAAAACCGCGATGCCGCGTTGCGTTATGGATTGCTGATGCCTGCAGCGCGCGTGGTGGTCAATTCGCCTTCCACACATGGCGCAATTGGTTTTTCAACCGCGTTGGCGCCTTCCATGACGTTGGGCTGTGGTTCGTGGGGAGGCAATGTGACCTCAGACAACATTTCGCCGCTGCATTTGATGGACATCAAACGCGTTGCTTTTGAAATTCGACCGGTCACCGCTTCTGAGCCTTTTCAGCCGGTTGCAGCATCTTCGCAAACGGTGACATCCAAGTCTGCCTCGCAAATTGATCGAGCCGCCATTGCTGACTTGGTAGATAAATTCCTGAGCGCACGTGCTCCATCCGCGTCGGCCCCGGTCCCTGCCCCCCAGACAGAATCGAAGCCAGCTCCGACACCACCGCCCGTCAAAAAAGCTGACCCCAAAGCTGCCGAATTCGTCTGTGAAGATGACGTTCGTCAAGCCATTGCTAAAGGCGAAAAGATTTACATCAACGCCAAAACCATCATCACGCCTTCGGCTCGCGACCTGGGCAACGAGCGCGAAGTTTTCGTTAAAGGCACTTGAAGGGTTAAGATATTTGCCGAGGAGGTAGGGGCAATGGAGCAGATCATCACTATCGGCGAACTGGCCGAACTCCTGAATACCGAAGAGATTCTGAATCAAAACGGAGTCAGCCTTGATGACAAGGTTGAAGTCAAAATTTCCAATCGCACTTTAAGTGTGCGGTCACTGAGCGAAGAGGAGCGAGCGAAAAAAATTGCCGCCCTGACCAGAGAAATTTTCGATGAGCGCCGAGAGGTTTTTGTAGAACTGGCAAAAGGGCATCAATAGAACAGGCAATTGAGGCAGTTTGATGGCTCTTTCGTTTTTGACCAGAGAAGAAGTTCTGCATCTTCACGAACAAGTGATCGAGGAATTTGGCGGCCACTTTGGCTTACGCGACGAAGGCGCTCTCGAATCGGCTTTACTCGCAGCGGAAAACAGGGCTTATTACGAACAGGCAAGCTTAGCAGTTTGTGCTGCGACTTATGTCTACCACTTGACGCAAGCTCATGCTTTTATTGATGGAAACAAGCGAATTGGCTTGGCTGCTGCGTTGCTTTTTGTTCGACTCAACGATGGCCGGTTGAAAACGACGAATGCTGAACTGATTGAATTGTTTTTGAAAATCGCCGCCAACGAAATGACCCGCGACGAAGCCGAACAACTTTTTGAGCAGCGGATTGTGATGGTTCAATGACCTATCGTGTTCAAAACTTTTCTCACCAAAATCTCCTTTCTGGTTTTGTTTCTGGCGCTGGTGGCTACGCTCGTGGTATCGCAGTCAGGGCAGCCCGCGCAACCTTCTGAACAGTCTGATCAACTGGCTGTCGCGCCAACTCCAATTCCGGCAATCACAGACCTGGCTACCTTGAACCTGCATCGTTGGGGAGCGGTGACGTTGTTTCATGGATTGCCCTCAGACAGGGTCAACGCCATTGTCGAAGATTCGGGCGGAATGATGTGGTTTGGCACGGACAATGGATTGGTGCGTTACGACGGGCGCAATGTGGAGCCTGTGACAGGCGAAGCTCTGTTGCCATCGCGTCGGATTCTGGCGTTGAAATTGGATACGCGTGGCGGATTATGGATTGGGACGGAAGCCGGTGCGGCTCGCTGGCGAGACAATTATCTACTGGTGTTGGAAGAAACCAGCGGCAGCGCGATTAACGCCATCGCCGTTTCATCTCACAATGAAGTCGCTTTGGTGTCTCAACGCGGTGAAATTTTTCGATATGTGGAATCGAATCCTGATCAAGTCAGCAGCACATCCGGCGCAAATGCTCGCCCTGGTTCCAAATTGAGTCTGACCAAGTTCAATCCTTCCACCAATCCTGCCCAACTGAAAACCGCCGGTCAGTCTGAGGAAGCTTTGCCACTCTTGGCTGCGATCTACTCGCCTTCGCAGGAGTTGGCAATTGGTTCTGGCGGGCGAGGATTGTTGCTGAATCAGGGAAAAGATGTTCGAGAAGCCGCCGCTAAATCGCCCCGTCCGTTTTTCGTTGCCGCCGCGTTTGCCGATGACAGCCAGCTTTGGCTTGGGGAATTCGCCAATGCTCGAACTGGAGGACTCTGGTCGTTTGCGAATGACACGATGAAGCGGCTGCCTGTGGAAACAGAGGCGGTCAGCGCGATTCACGGCAGCAAAGACGAGTTATGGATTGGCACACATCGTCGTGGAGTGTTTTTGCTCAAGCCGGAGGCCGCCGACGCGAGGTTGATTGAGCACTTGACGTTTGAAAACACCGCTGGGGGATTGCGGTCGAATCAAATCAACGCGGTTTTTCGAGACCGCGAAGGCGTGGTCTGGTTTGGCACGGATCGTGGCGTTTGCCGATATGACCGCGACAGTTTTCGCGCAACGATGCTGAGCGGCGATTCGCAGAGCAATTACGTTCGCAAATTACTGCAGGATTCCAACGGCGAATTATGGTGCGGCACGAATCGCGGATTGTTCCGACTGGCTTCGCCGGAAAGTCGCGCCGTCGCAGTAGGTGAAATCGAAAGTCGTTCGGTATATGCGTTGTTGCAAGACGCCGAAGGAGCTATCTGGGCAGGCACAAACGGCGGATTGTTTTTGAAAACAAAAGACGCCGCCAGTTTCGTTCGTGTTATCGAAGCGCCCCCGACAGAAATCACCATTGAAAACGAAAATGCCGCCGTTGTATCCAAAACTGCTCCGGCAGAAACTGCCATTCCGCAATCTGCAATTCGCGATTCACAATCGCCAATCCCCCAATCGAAAGAGAGCGTTCGCGCCCTTGCCAGTTTTCGAGGGCAGGTTTACGCCGCTTATTTTGGGCGAGGCATTGAGCGAGTCGAGGCCGGAAAGCGCAATTTCGCGCAGCCAAAATTAACGGACCTTGCCGCTCAACGAGCAATCTGTCTGGCTGCCGAAAGTGACGAAGCGTTATGGGTTGGAACTTCTGACGGTGAGTTGTGGCGTTATGACGGTTCGCAATTCAAACAGGTGGAAACTCCCATTAAGAATTTACGGAGTGTTTCTGAAAAGGCGATTCGCGCGCTGGCTTATGCCGACAAGAAACTGTGGCTCGTTACTTCAATGGGAGTATTTGTTCGGGAAGCTGACGCGATTCGTGAAGTCCGGCTGGGATTAGACGCGCAGGATTTGCTGGTTAAACGCGATGCCGCAGGGCGCGAAATTGTTTGGTGCGCCACTAAAAACACCGGGTTGTTGAAATTGCTGCCGAGTGAAAATGTGTTGATTCGCTTCGACACCGAACAAGGACTGGCCTCGCAGCAGGTGTTTGCATTGACTTCGACGGGAGAATCAGACGGAATCTGGGTGGGGACAAATCGCGGGATCGTTCGTCATCAGCCAAGCGCCGTTCAGCCACGGCTGGCCATCAAACGGCTGGTTGCGGAAAAGATTCATCAGCCCGAAGACCTGATTGCCGAATTGGCTTTGCCACACACGCAGCGCAGTTTTGTGCTGGAAGTCGCGGGCATCGCCAGCAAAACCTTTCCCAGTCAATTCCAGTATGAATTTCTGCTGCAAACTCGCACCGGGCAACAATTGAAAAAAGTGCAAACGCACGATCCGCAATTCGCTCCCGGAGAATTGCAATCCGGCGGTTACGTCATCGAAGCGCGAAGTGTCAGCCGGGATTTGGTGTACTCCGAACCGTTGAAGCTTCGGTTGCGAATTCAAAGCGCGCCGTTTCCCTGGGGAACGTTGTTTCTGGGAGGATTGGCAACAGCGGCTGTCGCAGCAGCGGTGTGGGCGTTTCGCCAGCAATTGCGGTTGAGCAAAACCAATAAAACTCTGGCCGTCACCAACGTCGAATTGCAGGAAACGCGATTGCGATTAGCCAGCGAAACCGAAACGGAGCGCAGTCGCATTGCCCGTGATTTGCACGACCAGACGTTGGCCGATTTGCGGCATTTGTTGGTGCTGACCGATCAACTTCCTGGCAGTTCGGATGATTCCGGCACGCCATCACCTTCTGAAATTCGGCGCAAGATCGAATCTGTTTCCAAAGAAATTCGCCGCATCTGCGAAGACCTCAGCCCGTCTGCGTTGCAAAATCTGGGCTTTCTCCCTGCGCTCGAAGGCGCGCTCAGTGAAGCTGTCGCGCAATTGCCGACGGAAGAAAAATTCGCTTACGAATTCATCTGCGACCCGATTATGGAAGAGCGGTTGCAGCTTTCAGAAATCGAGCAAATTCAGCTTTATCGAATTGTGCAGGAAGCGTTGAACAACGTTTGCCGTCATGCCGAAGCGAAGCAGGTTCAGTTGATCGTCAAAGCTGAAGCCCGTGATTTATTGATTGAGGTTTGTGATGATGGCAAAGGTCTGGTTGGCATTGTTACAAATCGCAGTGGGCACGGATTGGCCAACATTCGTTCGCGCGCCAATCTGATCGGCGCACAAGTTTCGTGGCGAGACGCTAAACCAGGATGCCGGTTTGAAATCAGAAAACCCAATGCGGTCAGTTAAAGACAAGAAGCGCCTTATTCGTAACGTAAGCACTCAATCGGGTCGAGGTTGGCGGCTTTTTTCGCAGGCCAGACGCCAAATATGAGTCCAATGCCAGTGGAAACCAGCAGGCCGCTAAGCACAGCCCACGACGGTATCGAAGCGGGAAGTTCCGGCAGGAAAAACATAATCACATAGCTGATGACCGCCGCGACCAGCACACCCAGCACTCCGCCCAGAAATGTCAGCGTCATGGCTTCAAACAAAAACTGGCGAACGATGTCGTGCTTTTTCGCGCCGATGGCTTTGCGGATGCCGATTTCGCGCGTTCGTTCCGTGACCGACACCAGCATGATGTTCATCACGCCGATACCGCCGACCAGCAAGCCGACGGCTGAAATCGCAATCGCAAACAAGCCCACATACATCGTGATGCCGTCGAACTGTTCGATGATCTTTGACGCAGTTTGTAACTCGAAATTGTTCGGCTGATCGTATTTGATGCCGCGCTGGCGACGCAGCACTTCTTCTACTTGATCCAGTCCAGCTTGCAGCATCCCGGTTTTAGCGCGAATGTGCAGATTGAGTTCCTTGCTGATGGGTGACAGTTTGCGCCCGGTTTCATAAGGGATGAACAACGCGTTGTCTTCTTCGTTTTCACCAAAAAAGCTGTTTTTTCGTTTTTCCAGCACGCCAATGATTTCAAATGGGCGACCGCCCAAATCTATGATTGAGCCGACAATGTTTGGTTGGTGAACGAACAGCGATTCGGCGACGTTCGGGCCGATGACCATGACTTCGCGTTTGTGGTGATCGTCAATTTCAGAAATGAATCGTCCTTGTTGTAGCGATACATTGGTGACCTGAGCGTAACTGGCCGACACTCCCTGCAAAAATCCTGAACGATATTTTTGGCCGTTGTACCGTAGCGTGCTGTCCATTCGCCACATAAACAACACGTTGGCGACGGATTCGATAGCAGTAGCTTGTCGCAAAATCGCGTCGCCGTCTTCGGGCGTCAGCGGTTTGCGTAGGTATTCGCTGCGGTCACGGTCGCCCATTCGCGGCCCAGTGGAAAGGTGAAACGCGTAAATATTGTTGGTGCCGTATTCTTCAACCATGGAAACGATGGTCGAACGCAATCCGGTCAAAATCGAAGCGACGGCCACAACAGTCATGACTCCGACGACAATGCCGATGACCGTCAGCGCGCTGCGGAACTTATGCGCGCGAATCGTGCTGATTGCCATGGCCACGGTTTCAGTTGGGAACAGAGATTTGATCTTCATCGCCGCCTTCAGTTTTTGGAAAGTGCAACAATCGGGTCGAGCCGTGAAGCTTTGAACGCCGGATAAATGCCTGCAATCATGCCGATGCCGCCCGACACCAGCAGCGCCAGCAAGATGTAGCCAACGGTGATTGTCATTGGAATTGGCGTAGAGATTCTGACCGCCCAGGCGATGCCTGCCGCCAACAGCAAGCCAAACACACCGCCCACTGCCGTCAGCAGGGAAGATTCGATCATGAATTGCATCAGGATTTCCCGCTTTTTGGCGCCGACTGCTTTTCGCAAACCGATTTCGAAGGTTCGTTCGGTGACGGAAACCAGCATGATGTTCATGACCACGATTCCGCCAACAACCAGTGACAACAAGGTAATGGGCGTTACCACCAGAGCGATCATTCCCGTGAACCGATCTACTTGCTGGTTCAAGGCGTCTGTATTGACGATGCCAAAATCATCGTCTTCATTGCCGACCAGTTTGTGACGATTTCGCATGGCCATCTGGGCTTCTTCGATGGC
>JAEUQP010000649.1 GCA_016789645.1 Acidobacteriota bacterium
GGAAAGACGATTTTCACATCGGCAATTGACTGCCACGTTGCTTTGTTGGCGATGCGATACCAATTGTCGAGCGGCAATTGCGCGTCTGGCCACTTTTCCCAAAACTCACGCAGCTTTTTCTTGCTGATAACGTGCAAGGCATCGCTCCTTCACCAAATCTGATACTCTCAGAACGAGAGCATCGG
The DNA here is from genome assembly GCA_016789645.1 of Acidobacteriota bacterium. Classification (GTDB taxonomy): domain Bacteria; phylum Acidobacteriota; class Blastocatellia; order RBC074; family RBC074; genus RBC074. The sequence continues at coordinate 186 of JAEUQP010000649.1, forward strand.
GTCAAACACTCATTTGCCACCTACAGCGCACCCGGCGGTAGTTTTTCATTCAAAAACTGCGTCAGCAATCCATACAAATGCCGCGTCGTGCCGGGACCTTCGTAAATGCCGTGTGAGCGGTTCGGATAGGCCATCATCGTGAATTGTTTGTTGGCGGCAATCAGCGCGTTGATCAGCGCTTCGCTGCCTTGGTAATGGACGTTGTCGTCGCCCGTGCCGTGAACGAGCAGCAGTTGGCCTTGCAACTGGCTGGCGAAGGTGATCGGCGAGCTTTGTTTGTATTCGTCGGGATGATCCTGCGGCAGTCCGCAATAACGTTCCTGATAGATCGTGTCGTAATAACGAATGTCCGGCACGGGCGCGACCGACATGCCGACTTTGTACACGTCCGGGTAACGGAACATGGCGTTGAGCGTCGAAGAACCGCCGCCGCTCCAGCCCCAGATGCCGATGCGCGTGGCATCCACGAATGGCCATTGGGAAATTGCGCGCGCAGCGTTGGCTTGATCCAACGAATTGCGAATGCCCATCTTGCGATAAATGCTCTTGCGCCAGGCTCGGCCGCGTGGAGCCGGAGTGCCGCGATTGTCCACGCTCATTACCAGATACCCTTGCTGCGCCAGCATCCGATGCCACATCGCCTGACCGCCGCTCCACGCATCCAGCACGGTTTGTCCCCACGGTTCGCCGTATACGTGAAAAAGCACCGGATATTTTTTCGTCGCGTCAAAGCCCGGCGGTTTCATCATCCAACCGTCCAGTTCCACACCGTCTTCGATTTTGACGCGGAAAAATTCGTGCGCGACGGGTTTCAGTTTGGCCAGACGTTCAGCCAATTCCTTGTTGTCGAACATCGTCCGCACAACCGCGTGTTCTGGAAAACGAACGACATCCGTCACCGGCGCTTTGGTCGCCGCCGAATAGGTATGGATCGCCAAATCGCCGCGCGGAGAAATCGTGTACGTGTGCGTGCCGGGTTGATTAGCGGGCGAGAGGCGCTCGGCTTTGCCTTCGCCGTTGAGGCGCGCGCGGAACAGATATTTTTGCGTGGCGTTTTCGGGCGAAGCGGAAAAGTAAATCCAGCCGTTCGGGACGTCTACTAGCTCCACGCCGATCAAATCGTAATTGCCGGGCGTGATGCATTTGACGTCTTTGCCATCGCGCGAAATCGAATAGACGTGCCGCCATCCGTCGCGTTCGCTGACCCACAAAAAGCGTTTGCCGCCTTCGATCCATTCCACATCGCCGCGCGCCAATCCGCGCCGATCCCAATCAATCGCGCCCCACGAAACATCTACCCAGGCGTCGTCTTTTTCCGTCAGCACGGTGCGAACCTGCCCGGTGCGCACATCGCCGAGCATGATGATGTTGGTGTTCTGCAATCGGTTGAGTTGTTGAATGAGAACTTCGCTGGAACTGGCCGCCCATTCCATGCGCGGCAAATAGTTGTTGCGCGCATCGCCGGCAACCTGGAACCACTGCGTTTTGCCGCCTTCAGCGCTAACGACGCCAACGCGTGCAGCGGAATTCGTCTCGCCGGCTTTGGGATACGGAAAGCTGATGATCTTCGGATAGAGTTCGTCAGTGTTGTTGATCATCTTGAACTCTTTGACGCCGGAAGCGTCCAGTTGCCAATAAGCGATCTGCTTGCCGTCCGGCGACCAGCGCCAGCCGTCGCGGCAAAACAATTCTTCTTCGTATACCCAATCGAACGTGCCGTTAACCGTGTACTGCGCGCCGTCAGTTGTCAGTTGTATGATGCGCCCATCTGCCAGCGATTCCACGTAAATGTTGTTTTCTCGCACGTAACCAACTCGCGTTGCGTCCGGCGAAAACTTGGCAAACATCAACGAAGATGGCTTTGCCGTGCCGCCAAGCTTTTGCAGCTTCTTGCTGGCCAGCTCAAACACCCAGTAATCGCCGCGCGTGTTCGACCGCCAG
>JAEUQP010000651.1 GCA_016789645.1 Acidobacteriota bacterium
GTTTGGTGGGGGGACGGGCGTCAGTTGGTCGCCGGACAGCCGCTGGCTGACGTACAGCAAACCGCTGAAATCGTATTACAGCGCCGTGTATGTGCATTCGCTGGAAGACGGCAAAACGACGCAAATCACCGACGGAATGAGTGACGCCGCCGCGCCTGTGTTCGACAAAAGCGGCAAGTACATTTACTTCATGGCCAGCACAGATGTCGGGCCGAAACTGTCCGGGTTCGATATGTCAGCTTACGCGCATCAGCCAACCCGTAGCATTTATGTGGCTGTGTTGCGCAAAGATTTGCCATCGCCGCTGGCACCGGAAAGCGACGAAGAGAAAGTCGCGGAAGAGAAAAAGCCTGAAGGGGCAAACGGGGGACAGGGCGATGCGGCGAAGCCTGCCGGTCAGGAAGCTCCGAAACCTGCCGACGCCGCGGCTGCCAAACCTGCGGAGAAAAAAGAAGCTCCGAAGGTCAACATTGATTTTGACAACATCGGCCAGCGCATTCTGGCGTTGCCGATTCCCAACAAAAACTTTGTCGGACTGGACGCCGGAAAAGCCAATCAGCTTTGGGTGTACGAATTCCCCGAAGGCGCGCAGGGCGTGACCATTCACAAATTCGATCTGGAAAAACGCAAACTGGACAAAGCGATGGAAAACATCGCGTCGTTCATTTTGTCTGCCAACAACGAAAAAGCGCTGTATCGAATGGGGCCGGGTTGGTTCATTGCGGCGACGGCGACGATGGGAACGCCTGCGTTCAAACCCGGTGAAGGCAAGATCAAAACCGAAGACATGGAAGTCTTTGTTGATCCCAAAGCCGAATGGCAGCAGATGTACCGCGAAACCTGGCGCATTGAACGCGATTTCTTTTACGCGCCGAACTATCACGGCCTGGACCTGAAAGCGACCGAGAAGAAGTACGAGCCTTATGTGCAGGCGCTGGTGCATCGGTCGGATTTGAATTACCTGTTCCAGGAAATGCTGGGCGAACTGACCGTCGGCCATTTGTATGTCAGCGGCGGTGACATTCCTGATCCAAAACGAGTGCCGGGCGGATTGCTGGGCGCGGATTACAAGATTGAAAACGGGCGTTATCGTTTTGCCAAAGTGTTCAATGGCGAAAACTGGAATCCGAATCTGCGCGCGCCGCTGACGCAACCGGGCGTCAATGTGGTTGCAGGCGAATACCTGTTGGCGGTCAAAGGTCGCGATGTAACGGCGGCGGATGACATCAACAGTTTGTTTGAAGCCACCGCTGGCAAGCAGGTGCCGATCAAAGTCGGCCCGAATCCTGATGGCACAGGTTCGCGCGATGTGGTGGTGGTTCCCATCGCCAGCGAAGGCGCGCTGCGCAATCTGGCCTGGATCGAAGACAACCGCCGCAAGGTCGAAAAAATGTCGGACGGCAAACTGGCCTACATTTATCTGCCGGACACGGCTCAGGGCGGCTATACCTTCTTCAACCGTTACTTTTTCTCGCAACTCGACAAACAGGGCGCGGTGGTGGACGAACGCTACAACAGCGGCGGCCACGCGGCGGATTACGTGGTGGATTATCTGAAGAAGCCCGTCAACAGTTATTGGGCGTTGCGCGACGGCGACGATTTTCGTCAGCCCGTCGGCGCGATGCCCGGCCCGAAAGCCATGTTGATGAACGAATATTCCGGATCGGGCGGTGATTATCTGCCTTACTTGTTCCGGCGATATGGTCTTGGTCCACTGATCGGCAAACGCACCTGGGGCGGCTTAGTCGGCATTGGCGGGTATCCGTCGTTGATGGACGGCGGCAGCGTGACGGCTCCGAACTTCGCGTTTTACACGCCGGAAGGCAAATGGGACATCGAAAATCGCGGCGTTGCGCCCGACATCGAAATTGACCTCGATCCCAAAGCCTGGCGCGAAGGTCGCGACGTGCAATTGGAAAAAGCCGTCAATTGGGTGATGGAGGAATTGAAGAAAAATCCTCCGAAGCCAGTCCAACGTCCGCCGTATCCCGATTACCACAAAGCCAATCCGATTGCTCCGGCTTCGGGTAGCCAATCGGCGAAAAACGGTGGCCAGAACTAAATCTGGGAGCGCGGGCGTCTCGCCCGCCAATGCGAGCGTAGCGAGCTTACAACCCTTGAATCGCTACGCTCGCCTTTGGAGAAAGAAATGTTGAAAAGAATCACTCTAAGTTTGATCTTCTTATTGACCATTGCCGAGTTTACCTTTGCTCAAGAATCGCCGCTGTTGTTGCAGCGACCGACATTGAGCAAGACGCACATCGCGTTCAACTTCGCCGGAGATTTGTGGATCGTCGAACGTGGCGGCGGCGAAGCCAAACAATTGACCACCGGAGTCGGAATTGAAACAGAGCCGGTGTTTTCACCAGATGGATCGCAAATCGTGTTCACCGGGCAATATGACGGCAATACAGACGTGTTTGTCGTGTCAGCGGCTGGCGGAGTTCCGAAGCGACTGACCTTTCACCCTGGGGCGGATCAAGCCGTCGGTTGGACGAACGACGGCAAGCGCGTGTTGTTCAGTTCGGCGCGCAACAGTTATCAAGGGTTTCCGCGTTTGTTCACGATCGGATCGGACGGCGCCGGATTGCCCGAAGAATTGCCGTTGCCGATGGCCGAGCGCGGTTCGTATTCGCCCGATGGCGCTTATCTGGCCTACGAACCATTGATCCAATGGCAACCTGAATGGAAGCATTACAAAGGCGGCCAGCAGGATGTGATCTGGATTGCGCGCTTGAGCGATTCGACCATTGAAAAGCTGCCGCGCGCCAATTCCAGTGACAAAAATCCGTTGTGGGTCGGGGACAAGGTGTACTTCCTTTCAGATCGTAACGGCCCCGTAACGCTGTTTTCCTTCGACACCAAAACCAAAAAGATCACGCAAATCGTCAACAACAATGGGCTGGACATCAAATCGGCTTCCGCCGCTTCGGATGCGATTGTCTACGAACAATTCGGCGCGATTTATGTGCTCGACCTGAAAACCAATCAATCGCAAAAAGTGAACATTCGCCTGAACGCCGATCTGGCTTCCGTGCGGCCACGCTTTGAACGTGTCGGCCCGCGCATCAGCAATGCTGCGATTTCTCCGACCGGAGCGCGCGCCGTATTTGAAGCGCGCGGCGAAATTCTCAGCGTTCCTGCTGACAAAGGCGATGCGCGCAATTTGACTGGCACGACCGGCGTGATGGAACGCGATCCGGCGTGGTCGCCAGATGGCAAATGGATCGCTTACTTTTCAGATGAATCGGGCGAATACGCTTTGCACCTGCGAAACCAGACCGGAATGGGTGAGGTCAAGAAAATCAACCTCGGCAATCCGCCGTCGTTTTTCTATTCGCCGACGTGGTCGCCTGACAGCAAGAAAATTGCCTACACCGACAAACGGCTGAATCTTTGGTACGTGGACATCGAAAAAGGCACGCCTGTCAAAGTGGACACCAACACGTACGACAATCCGTGGCGTGTGATGGATCCGGCGTGGTCGCCGGACAACAAGTGGATCACTTACACCAAGCAATTGAAAACGCGCATGTGCGCAGTGTTTGTCTATTCGCTGGAAACAGGCAAATCCACGCAACTCACCGACGGGTTGAGCGACACGCGGTTTGCCAGCTTCGACAAAAACGGCAAGTACCTGTATTTCACGGCCAGCACCGATACCGGCCCGACAACAGGATGGCTGGATATGTCCAGCTTTCCGTACCAAACCACGCGTAGCGTTTATGTGGTTGTGTTGAAGAAAGGCGAAGCCTCGCCGCTGGCTCCGGAAAGCGACGAGGAAAAGATCGCTGAAGAAAAGAAAGACGAGGCTCCGAAGGCTCCGCCACAAAAGAAAGAAGTCGTCGTCACGATTGATTTTGAAAACATTGACCAACGCATTCTGGCGTTGCCGATTCCCACGCGCAATTACATTGGGCTGAGCACGGCGAAATCCGGGTTGTTGTTCCTGGCTGAAAGCACAGGCGGCGGCGGTTTGCTGGGCGGCGGACCGGTGACGCTTCATAAATTCGACCTGGAAAAACGCAAGTTCGACAAGGTGATGGAGGGACTCTCTTACTTCGACATTTCCGCCAATGGCGAAAAAGCGTTGTATCGGCAGGGGCCAAACTGGGTGATCGGCAATGTTGCCAGCTTGGGAGCGCCAATGCCGCCGGGGGCTCCGGGCGGTCCGAATATGGTGAAAGTCGGCGACATGGAAGTCACGGTGGATCCTAAAGCCGAGTGGCGGCAGATGTACGAAGAAGCGTGGCGCATTCAGCGCGACTTTCTCTACGACCCGAACTTGCACGGGCTGGATTACGCCGCCACCAAGAAAAAGTACGAACCGTGGCTGAATGCGGTTGGACATCGCGCCGATTTGAATTACCTGTTTGACGAAATGCTCAACAACATCGGCGTCGGTCACCATTTTGTTCGTGGCGGCGAAATTCCGCGCCCGAATTTCGTTCCCGGCGGATTGCTTGGAGCCGATTACAAGATCGAAAACGGTCGCTATCGCTTCGCGCATGTGTACAGCGGCGAAAACTGGAATCCGAATCTGCGCTCGCCATTGACGCAGCCGGGCGTCGAAGTGAAAGACGGCGAATACCTGTTGGCAGTCAAAGGCCGCAATCTGACGGCCAATGACAACATTTACCAATTCTTTGAGGCGACTGCAGGCAAACAGGTCACGATCCGAGTCGGCCCGAATCCGGACGGCACTGGTTCGCGCGAAGTGGTCGTGGTGCCCGTCGGCAACGAAGGCGCGCTGCGCAATCGCGAATGGATGGAAAGCAATCGCCGTAAAGTGGATCAACTGAGCGGCGGCAAGCTGGCATACATTTATTTGCCCGACACTGGTGGCGGCGGATACACCAACTTCAACCGTTACTACTTTTCGCAAGTGGACAAGGAAGGCGCAGTGCTTGACGAACGTTTCAACGGCGGTGGCACGGCGGCGAATTACATCATTGATTACATGCGACGCCCGCTGATGAACAAATGGGTGACGCGCGAAGGCGAAGATTTTTCGACGCCCGCGACTTCGATCTTTGGGCCGAAGGTCATGATCATCAATGAATTCGCCGGTTCCGGCGGAGATATGATGCCGTGGTTGTTCCGCAAAGCCGGGTTGGGCAAAACCGTCGGCAAACGCACCTGGGGCGGTCTGGTCGGCATTTACGATTACCCGACGCTGATGGATGGCGGCAGCGTGACGGCTCCGCGCGTAGCGTTTTACAACCTGCAGGGCGAATGGGACGTGGAAAATTACGGTACTCCGGCAGATGTCGAAGTCGAACTCGATCCGGCGGAATGGCGCAAAGGCCGCGATCCACAACTGGAAAAAGCCGTCGAAGTCGCAATGGCCGAACTGAAAGCCAAACCGACTCCGAAATACAAACGCCCGGCTGCGTTCCCGAATTACAACAGCAAGCCTTCGCCACAAGCGGGCGGCGCTACGAAACCGAGTGGCGCAAGTGGAAAACCTGCTGTGAAATCTGGCGTTCAGCGATAAGCGAATTGCCAACCTGAAACCAAAAGCGCGAGCGTAGAGTGATTTCAACGCTCGCGCTTTTGCTTGTCAGGAACCAAACCTTGAAAGTTTTCGCTCGCCCGTTACAATCCGGTTTATGCCGACATTTGCAGAAAAAGTAAGCCGGTTGCCACGTCTGGGCGTTGGCCTTTCGGGCGAATTCAACATTGCCGCCAAAGGCATGGATGTGAATTGGGTGAAGGCGAATTACCCAAACCTGATTCACTTTTATGAATACGGCGGCGATCTGGAACGCGGCCTGGACGAAGGCGTTCGCCGATGGGCGGCGAATGGGTTGCCGACGACGTATCACTTTCTGGACATCAACCTGGAAGAAAAGATTGATCTGGATGCGCGCTGGATTGCCGAAACCAGACGGCTGGCAGCGGAAATCCAGGCGGCGTGGTTGTGCGGAGATGCCGGGCGTTGGCATTTCGCCGGACGCGAACGCGGACACGGGGTGTTGATGCCGCCGATCCTCTGCCGCGAATCAGCCATCGAAACCGCCGAAAGCATCGCCGAAATCGAAGCGGCCACCGGAATGCTGGTCTTGCCGGAAAATCCTCCGGCAGTAATTTACCTGGGCGATTTGCACATTCTGGAGTATTTCGCGTTGGTGGCGGAGCGAGCCGATTGCGGATTGTTGCTGGATTGCGCGCACCTGGCGATTTTTCAGCAGACGCGCAACTTGCCGCCGTTGGCTGGTCTGGACAGCTTTCCGCTGGATCGCGTGGTGGAAATTCACGTCGCTGGTGGAGCGTTCGCCGAAGTCGAAGGTTACATGTACATCGAAGACAACCATTCGCCGGAACCGCTGCCCGCGACGTGGGAAATTGTCGAATACGTTTTGCCGCGCGCGAAGAATCTGAAAGCCATTGTCTTTGAATGCGAACACAACCAGCCGGAAGAATGCGTGCCGGTGTTCGAGCGATTGAATTCGCTGTTTCCTGCCAACGTCGAATTGAGGGCGTCCGCCGGATGAGCCATCACACGCTGCAAAAGTTAATTGTCCGCATGCTCTTTGACGAAGAGCTTACGGCATCGGTGTATGCCGAACCGGAAACGACGCTGGCCGGATTTGACCTGACAGACACAGAGCGAGCGCAATTGCTCCGCGTGGATCGTCGCGCGTGGCGGTACGATGCGTTGCGACAGCGGCGTATGCTGCGAACGCTGGCCGAAGAGTTTAAGATTTCGACAACGATCATTCTGGCCGAAACTCGCTCGATGGCTTCGTTGGAAGCTTACTTTTCCAGTCGGTTTTTTCATGCAGCGATTCAGGATCGCGGTTCGCTGGCGCGCGGTTTTGCCGAGTTTCTGTTGGATGGATGTCAGCGCGGCGCGTGGACTTCGCCGCAGATTGCCGATGTCGTTCGGTTGGAATCCGTGATGGTTGGGTGTCGGCGTTCATTGGCGCGGGAAGGGAATGACGAATCGGCGGAATTGCCGACGACAATCAATCCGCGTGCGCGCGTCAAACTGGCTGCCGGGCACGATGTCGCCAGCTTTCAAGCCAACGTCATCGGAACCATTCAGCACGTCGAAAAATATCTGTTTGAACTCAGCCTGATGCCTGCGATGGCGTTGTGCGACGATGCGCCGAAACTCAGCGGATTGCCGCCCGTGGATTTGCAGCGAAAGGTGTATTTCCTCTTTCATCCCAGCGCCACCGGAATTTCGATGACCACTTTGGACAAAGCCGCGTATCTGGTGCTGTACGACACGAAACGCCCGATTGAAATCAACACGCTGTTGGCACGGCATCCTGCCAAAGCCAAAACCACTCCGGCGGAAACCATTGTGCTGGAATGGCTGGAAGACGGCGCGTTGCGATTGTCGGATTGAGCGTTCAGCTATGGCACAGGCTCAGCCAGTTTGCAGTTGTAAATTCTCGTAAAACTCGTTTTCAAACCGCAAAGCGCGCCTCTTGGTCGGCAGGCTTTTGCGTATACTTCAGCCTCAAATGCAACCAAGCCGCGACCAATCCGATTTTCCCAATGGAGATGTTATGAAACGAGTTTTTCTGTTCGTCGTGCTGACCCTGACGCTGACGGTTGTCGCGTTGGGACAAAACAACCAGATGGTGAGCCAGTTGACCATCAGCTCCCAAGTGATGGGCGAAGAGCGCGTCATTCTGGTGCATACGCCTGCCAATTACGCCAATGGCAAACAACGGTATCCGGTGCTGTACATGACCGATGGAGCCGCGCACCTGGGGCACACCATCGCGACGGTTGAATTTCTGGCGCGCGCCGGACGAATGCCGGAACTGATTTTGGTCGCCATCGCCAACACCGACCGCACGCGCGATTTGACGCCCACCAACGCCTCGATGAAACGTGACGATGGGTCGCCGCTCAGATTGCCGACTTCGGGCGGAGCCGACAAATTCCTGAAGTTCATCGAAACCGAGCTGATCCCAAAAATCGAAAGCAGTTATCGCGTTGAACCTTATCGCGTGTTCGCCGGACATTCGTTCGGCGGATTGTTCGCGTTGCACGCAATGCTGACGCGACCGGAAGTTTTCAACGCCTACATCGCCGTCAGCCCGACCATGCACTGGGACAACCATCTGCTGTCGCGCAAAGCCGAAGCGTTTTTCAAGGAGCGAAAAGAACTCCAGCGCACGTTGTTTCTGACGCTGGGCAACGAAGGCGGCGAAGCCAAAGTTGGTTTTGAACGCTTCAAAGGGATTCTGGCCAAAAACGCGCCAAAAGGATTTTTCTTTGGCAGTGCGCTGATGGAAGACGAAGATCACGGTTCGGTCGTCATGCCCAGTCATTACGCAGGGCTTCGCAAAGTGTTTGAAGGCTGGCAACTGACCGGCAATGTCGCCGGATTGGCTCAGGTAGAAGAGCACTACAAAAAACTTTCGGCGCGGTTTGGCCACACCGTGTTGCCGCCCGAAGCGATGATGAACCTGTTCGGCTATCAACTGATGGGCGCAGGCAAAATGGACGAAGCGCTGGCGGTGTTCAAATTCAACGTCAAAACCTATCCCGAATCGGCGAACGTGTACGACAGCCTGGCCGAGTATTACGAAAAGAACGGCAAACTCGATCTGGCCAAACCGAATTACGCCAAAGCCGTCGAACTCGGCTCGCAAACCAACGATCCGAATTTGCCTGTGTACAAAACCAACCTGGAACGCGTCAGCGAAACGCTGAAGAAAACCGCCGAAGCAAAAGGAAAGTGAAAGACGGTTGGGAAACAAAAAGCGCGAGTGTTGAGTGAGACTCAAGGCTCGCGCTTTTCTTAAATTCGATGTAACTGCTCAGGGAGATGGAAAAAGAGATTACGGAACAGACGGAAATAACGGAATGGACGGAAATTTCTATTCTTTCTTTTCCGTTTGTTCAGTTATTTCCGTTTGTTTCGTCATTTTCCATGCCCTTCATTTGCAGATTTATTGTATGGGCTGAGCAGTTACAATTCGATTTTGATTAGTCTTCAGAATCATATCTGCCGACATAAAGCCGCCCGTCGTAATCCACGATGCCGAGTTTCAATTGCTGCATCCATCCGTGACGGCCAAGCACGTTGCGTCCAAAATTGGGGTGTTCAGCAAAGTAAGCGATCAAATCCAGTTGATAACCGAATGCCAGCAAAGTCACGCTATGGCCAAATGCCCTGAAGCGTCCGGTTGCCGTACCAAACCATTCAGGTGAACCGGTTTCAATATCCAACCCAAGTCGCTCTCCGATTTCACGCTCAAAGATGCAGTATGCTGCGCCGGTATCGAGTTTTGCCTCAAGCCTTATCCGTCGTTCGCCAATCAAAGAGATGGGGACTGAGATACCAGCCTCTCCGGCATCGTATTGATGCAACGTTTCGAAGTGCAGCAACAAGTCCATCTACCAACCTCCGAAGGGCAAAGCGTCAGCCGGTTCCAGATGAGAGAAAAATGGGTCTTCGACACCGGATTGGTCGGCTGCGGCAAACACCTCCTTCGCGTTCATGCCATGACTGATTAACCTGTCGCCATCCAGTGCTACCCATTGACCCGCGTATTCGTGCTTGTGCTCTTTGATCCATCGCATCTCAGGGGAAAAATCCGGCATTTCTACCCGCTCAGGTTGTCCCGGTCGAGGGCGTTCAGCAGCAGCGACCTGGTCAGCAGCCCTTCGCAACGTTTCGACAATTTCAGCTTCGTGATTGAACAAACTGCGCGGAATGAACGCCCCCTCTTCGGTAATGGTGATTTGGTTGTCCGCCATTGGTTCCAGCATAAGGTTTCAACCTCCGATGCCAAGTCTGCCTGCTTTTGGCT
>JAEUQP010000693.1 GCA_016789645.1 Acidobacteriota bacterium
TTTGTCGTACACGCGGCGAACGTGGAAGGAAATCGTATTGACCGTCACGCCAAGTTCCAACGCAGCCGTTTTATAATTGTGGCCTTCGACCAGCAGCTTCAACACGCGCAGTTCGTGCGGCGACAAATGGTAATCAGCCTGAGTCGGCGGATGAAAGGTGCGAAACAGATTGACGACGCGGCTGGCGACTTCCGGCGACATCGGAGCGCCGCCCGCCACGACTTCACGCAAACTTTCCAGCAATTTTTGCGGCGGAGTTTTCTTCAGCAAATACCCCGAAGCCCCAGCGCACAAGGCGTCAAAGATGCGCTGGTCGTCTTCAAACACCGTCAATACCAGCAACAATAATTGCGGATGGCGCTCTTTCAACAATCGAATGCCTTCGATGCCGGACATTCCCGGCAAGCCAATGTCTATCAAGATGACATCCGGTTGAACGACTTTCGACGAAGCGCTGGCGGCCATCAACTTGCCGATTTCCACCAATGCCGCTTCCATCGTGCCGTAAGCGCCGACGCACTCACACCCGTCTGCGCCATTGATGATCTGGCCGAGGCCGTCGCGGATGTCGGGACGGTCTTCGACGATGGCCACCCGAATGGTTGAGGACGCATTTGGATTGTGGGAGTTCGGGACTGGCATTAGCATCTTCTTCGTACAAGCCAGATTACAAGTTTCTCCAAACTCGAAATAGACGATGATGATTTCTTCCTGCAATTTCGTCGAAATCAATTGTGACTGGGGCATTGGCGCTGAATGCGTCTTGCAGTAATGCAAACATTGCTTGCGCCGCTGGCAATTTATCGTCACTACGAAGTTGAAAGCCATAGGCTTTACTTCCATCACCTTCGAAGCGAACAATCACTTCGGCATCTAGGAAATCGGTTGGCGGCCCGTAACCTGTGCCACGCTCATGTGCCCGCAGAAAAATCAGTCGTCCAGTTTTTTGTTTGATTGGCATCTCTAATTACCTCCAGTTATTTTCATTAAATCCGAAATCAAAGTGTAGTGCTGCCCAAGAAGCAGCAAAGTGAGAAAATGCTACTAGCGTGAATTAATCACTCGAATAATGCGTCCACCCAAAGCTCCTGTAGCTTCATATTCAATCGTGACAGGCAGCCGATTTTGGAAAGCAGACCGTAGCTGTTCAAACATTTTCAAGCCAACAAATGAGTTTGCACCTGAAATGTTCAACCCAAAAACGGCACCGGGTTCAGAGTCAAGTGTGAGGATGCAGTCTTCAGTGAGGCGATGGGCAGGTGGGCCAAATCCAGTTCCATTTTCGTGAGATCGAATCATTTTGATGATCCCTCTGGTCGCAACAATACTGCCTCTTTGTGGCGGGACTTCAATGTCAACGGTCATAACCGGGCCAGCGGGTGAGATATTACGTATCCTTATTCTGCTTGGAATATCATTTCGGAAGCGCAAGTTTTGAGGAAAAGATTCATCATGTAAATCGTATGAACGTGGAGGATCACCGCCGTCAAACAAAGTCAGAGGAATCTTGATCCGGTTGTGTTCATCCAGTCTTGGGTCGGCCCGCCGAAGATGTATAGCCAGTCTTGCCCAATCATGTGCAAGCTCTGGAGCTTGGATGCAATGCCAAAGCGCCAGCCCTTCCTGTAACTCAGGCTCTCGAAACCGGTCGTAACTGCTTCCTCGCCAGCGATTTTCAAGAATGAAAAACTCATCTACTCCAAAATAGGGGCTGTATAAAATCAGCGCATCTCCAGTTGTCGCGGCGTCCCGAAGGGTATATCGGCCCGATCTATTACACACCTGTGGGTTAAGCCATCCCCACTTCAATTTGTGATATGGGTCAATATGAACTGGTCTTCGCCCTGCGTCTGTTAAGGCCAAATTTCCTGGCCTACGTGGGTCATTATCCAAACGGTGATTATTATCAGGATATTGATCAGCCAAATTTGCAGCTTGATGCAAAACTTCTTCAATGGCTACGGCTAGATCGTCATTTTCATATGGTGCACTTGAATACCATTCAGAGACGGTTTCAAACCTGACTTCGTCAACAATCAGAGGCGACGAGGGAACTTGTGAACCACTAACCCCACGATAGAACCCATCTGTTCCACTGGACCGTTTGGCGATAAGTAACAGAAATTCATCTTGAGAAAGTCTTTGATCTCCGTCTCTATCAAAAATTCTGAAGTTAATTCCTTCTTGCGCAGTAGCAAGACGAATCGCTTCAGTGTATGAATGGTCAAATCCGTTAATGAAGCCTTGATCATCAAGATAATGAGCATGACCTTGATCATCTCGATAGTAATGAGGATCTTCTGGCGATGGTGGAGCATAACGTCCCTCTCTTCTGTAAAAACTGTCATCATTCAAACTCTGGAATGGACCAATAATTGGCGTGGTAGGGTGAGGGACAATTCGATATCGCCCTTGTGAGTTCTCGAAAAACCAATGTGCGATTGAACCCTGCTCTCCAAAAATCATTTGCTTCATCGCAGGCAAATCCATTGCAGGAGGTGGTGGATTAATTCCACGGGCTTCCCAGGCAATTACAATTAGGGGAACGACTTTAGGTGCTGTGGCTGTTCCCTGACGGCGAAGATTATAGTAAGGCTGCTCAAAATCTGCGGCTGACAACATAAGCTTGCTCCCGGATAAATTGAAATATTGGCTCTAAATACTTGTCCTTCATTTTGAAGCGCTCAATAAGCGGCTTCTTTCAAACGAACTGTATTCATTCTCGAATAATCTGCCTCGCCCGTCACCACCTATTCAGGTAGTAACTTTCTATAGCTTGCCTGGGCGGAGCGGTGCTTCCAGCTTGATAGTCGTCCCGTCGCCGTTGCCGGAAATGACTTCCAGGTTGCCGCCGAGTTCTGCCGCTCGCTGCCGCATGCTCAGCAGGCCGTTGCCGCCGTTTTGGTTGGGTTGAGGTTTGGGTTCCGCAAAGCCTTGTCCGTTGTCCCAAATTCGCAGTGACAGATGATGGTCGGTGAGGGTGAATTCCACTTCGACTTTGGTTGCGCGGGAATGGCGGGCGATGTTGTTGATGGCTTCTTTGAACAGCAAAAAGACGTGTCGTCGCACTTCGGCGTCCAGGTTCAAGTCTTGTTCAGGGCCGTGAAACCGAAGCTGAATGTCGAGCGCGGTCAAGGTGTCGCTGGCAAACAGGCGCATGCGTTGGGTCAGGTCGCTCAAGTGGTCGCGTAGCGGATTGGCCAGCCAGACGATCTCGCTCATTGCGTCAATGGCTCCGCGCGAAGTCGCCGCGATTTTGTCTATTGGTTCGGTGGTGTCGGGATTTTCGACAGGAGCGTTGTGTTTGCCAGAGCGGAGTTTTTGGCGAACGACTTCGCTGAGGATGGCGATTTGCGAAAGGCTGGAACCGACTTCGTCGTGCAGGTCGGTGGCAATGCGAGTGCGCATTCGTTCCATCGCCAGCAAATGAGCTATACGATAGCGGTAGGCTGCATAAACCGATCCGCCAATCACGCCAACCGTCAGCAAAATGAACCACCAGCGTTGCCAGACAGGAGCGGCTACGGTGAAAGAAACGCTGGCGGGC
>JAEUQP010000529.1 GCA_016789645.1 Acidobacteriota bacterium
CGTGGCGAATCAGCACAATGGTTGTGTTTTCAGGCATAGTCTCAATCCTCGAATTGGTTAGTCAGTTGTAGACAAGTAGCCAGGGGAATTTTTGCGTTCCACTCCATAAACCGAATTCCGGAGAACTTATCCCTCATCGCACAGAAAATCCCTATTGATCAGGGAATGATTGTCGGGTTCTGCCCTTTGAGTCGTTGGTTCGTAGCGGCGGAGGCAATCTGTCACCAGAACTTCCCGCTTGGCGCTGAGGCTTCGGCACAGGCTGCCAGAAAACGATTTCGTGTTTTGAGGCGCCTTGTAAAAACAATCGTCCGACTTGCCGAGCCAGCTTGTCGGTTCCGTCTTCTTCAATGCCGAAAATTTGCGGGTAGGCTTGCAACGGGCTGTCCGGTTCCACAGGCAATCGTTGTGGCGCGCTCCACCCGCTTGGGTTTTCAATGTCCGGGTTAAAGCTGATGTAAAACCCTTCAGTGCTCCAGGCGGCTCCGAGAGCATGGTTGAGTAGCATCACGTATTGATCCAGGTAGGCGTTGTAATGGATTGCCGGGCCCCAAAACGCATCCAGATTCGCTTTGTGCCAACTGATTGCAGGAGGAAAAATCGGGGACAGTTTGCCGCCAATCGCTGATTCGTTCCATTCGCCTTCATGCCAGTTTTTTACCTTGCCGACAGGCTGCAAACGGTCTTCATACCGCAGCCGTGCGATACCGATCCCTTGCTGGCTGAAATCCGGGCTGTAGGTGGTGAAGTAAAAATAAAAGTATTGCGTTGCCGGATCGAAAAGCACCGAAAAGTCGCCAGTGCCTCCGGTGAAGTAAATGTTTTCCGTCTCGCAATTAAAAAATCCGTCAGGCGCGGTAATGATCACTCCCAAATCCTGCCAGGTTTTCCCCTCGTCATCAGAAATCATCTGTCGAATGCGCGGCGCTCCAATGGCCATGTTTTCGCATCCGGTTTGGAATTCGTTGTGCATCCAGCCGAACAACTTTCCATCGGCGTCGCGATACAAGCCTTCCATCCACAATCCTCCTTCGATTTCGTCTCGGTCCCGGATCGTGATTGGTTGTGATGGAGTGAGGTTGAACAGATCAGGGCCGGTGCTGCGCCAGGGAAACGACAGGGAATTGAACAGGATCAGATTTCCGTTGGCGTCGCGTTCGGCTGGGGAATTGCCGTCAATTCCCCAAATGTAGGGCGGGATGAAGACGCCGGGCATCCGCACTTGCGGAGCTTCGCGGAGCGAAAAGAGCGGGCGAGTTTGACTGTGAGCCGTGGCGGAAATGGCAACTGCGGTGGCTAATGCAAAAATCAACTGATGTCTGAAGGCAAAATGTCCCTTGAGTTTCATACATTCATCTCCATTCCTCGCGAAAGCGGACTTTTCGTGGCCGAGTGAATTGGTGTTGGGTTGTAAGAGCAAAGGCGGAATTCACTGAGAAGGATGCGCTAAGGGGAAGACATCCGTTTTTGATGACGTGTGTAAGAGAAGCTGAGTCACTAAATCAAACCAGAAAACTTTGAAACAGGATTTCCGGGATTTTGTTCAGGATGAACAGGATTCAAGCTTGGCGGGATGGCCTCAACCACTAATGTTTCTGTCAATCCTGTCAAAAATCCTGTTCATCATGTTTTCTTACGCTCTGTCCCAAAGTTGGTTGTTCCGATTTAGGATAATCCGGCTGGAGTGTTGCCAATCAGCGGCGAAGCGAGTTCGACACTTGGCCGCTGATTGAATACTGGCTCAGACCGTGATGACTTCGACTTTGGGGGCAACCGAAGATTTGGGAATCAACGCAGGCCAGTACGCGACGACTTCTTCGACTTTTGGCCGTCCGCCGCCGAAGCCTGTCACCGTTGGTGGGCCGCTCAAAGCCAGCGGGGCGATTTCTTTGGTAAAGCGATCTACGGCGTTTTTGTCTTTGGAACGAACGCCGACGCGCAACATCACTTCGGCAATGTCGGGCGAAGGTTCGCCGCCTAATCCTTCGTGCGTG
>JAEUQP010000530.1 GCA_016789645.1 Acidobacteriota bacterium
GCGTTCGGCGAAGAATAGGCTGCCAATCGTTAGACGCTGTCGAGGGTGCGGCGTAAAATGCCTGACAACGTACCAACAAAGATCGCAAAAGGAGTAAATACCATGAATCAAGCAGCCGTAGCAGAACGAACGCCAGAACAAACCACATCGCCCAGCACACCGCCGATTACTATCAACCCGGAACGGTTAGGCGGAACGCCAGTAATTGGCACGTACCGGTTGCCGGTTTCGCGCCTGATTGATTATTTCGCCGCCGGGTACACATTGGACGAGTTTCTGGATGAGTATGACGGCACCGATCGCGCGACGGTATTGGCAGCGCTGGAGCGCATCAAGCAGGCGTTGGACGAAGGTTGGCTGGCAGAGCGTGTGGCTTACTGATGAACATTCTTTTTGATCACAACACACCACGCCCGCTAAAAAAACCTTTGCCCGATCATCACGTCGCATTGACGAAAGAAATGGATTGGCAGGAATTATCCAACGGCAAATTGCTGGCAAAGGCGCAGGAACTTTTCGATGTCATCATCACCACCGACACCAACATTGAGCACCAGAACATCGTGGCTAATTTCGATCTGGCGATGATCGTTCTGCGCGGTTACAGCAACGGCAGTCGAGAACTTGCGGCCTTGATGCCACTGGTCAATGAAGCGCTGAAAGATATACAGCCGGGGCAAGTTCTTCACTTTTACGTTGATGACAGGTTGCAGCAGATAGACCAGCGCAAAGGCAAAATTGAATAACCCGAAGCAGATCATGAAAACTCCAATTCAATCACTCAAACTTTCGATCATTGGCCTGGCCATTTTATTGCTAGCATTCTTGCTTTGCGGGCGCTTGCTGCCATCCGCTGAAGCTTTGGAAAAGGGCGCTGAAACGATCAGCTTCGATACGAGCAAACCTGTCGGTGAAATTACTGCTCCGGCTGGCGGGTGGAGTTTTCGCAATCATGTTATTCCGGTGTTGACTCGATTGGGCTGCAATTCAGGCGCGTGTCACGGCGCGGCGGCGGGCAAAGGCGGCTTGAAATTGACGTTGCGCGGGTATGACCCCGAAGCCGATTTCAATGTCTTGACGCGACAATCGCTGGGGCGGCGCATCAATAAGGTAGAACCGGCCAAAAGCTTGATGCTGTTGAAACCGACGATGGCACTGGGCCACGGCGGCGGCAAACGATTGAGCGTAGATTCGCTGGAATACAAAGTCCTGTCGGAATGGATTGCCAATGGAACGGCTGCGCCTGTCGAAAGTGACGCGCGCATTACCAAAATCGAAGTCACGCCCAAAGCCACGGCGTTGGCGCTCAACGCGGAACAGCAACTGCGCGTAATTGCTTCGTTCAGCGACGGCCACACAGAAGACGTGACCCGATGGGTGAAGTATTCTTCCGCTGATCCCGCGACAGTTGCCGTGGACGAAGACGGCAAGGTCAAAGTGCAAGGCCATGGAGAAACAGCCATCAGCGTGTGGTATCAAAGCCAGGTTTCCTTTGCCCGCGTCGCCAATCCGTATCCCAACAAAATCTTGCCGGAAGTGTTCGCGCGTTCGCCGCGACAAAATTTCATTGACGAACTGATTCTCAAAAAACTTCAGACGTTGAACATTGCGCCATCGGAACAGGCGACCGACCGCGAATTCATTCGCCGCGCATTTCTGGATGCGATTGGCGTGCTACCTTCTCCACAAGAAGTCAGCAGCTTTTTAGCGGACACAGCCACAAACAAACGCGCGAAGCTGATTGATTCGTTGCTCTCGCGCGAAGAGTTTACCGATTACTGGACAAACCGTTGGGCAGACGTGTTGCTGATTTCGAGTGAAAAAATCGGCTCGACGGCGATGTGGTCGTTTTACAACTGGACGCGTGACAGCGTGGCCGCGAACAAGCCTTGGGACAGACTGGTGCGCGAAATCATCACCGCCAACGGCAACACGCTGGAAAACGGCGCCGCCAATTATTATGTGATGCACAAGGACGTCACCGACCTAACCGAAAACGCTTCGATGGCGTTTTTGGGAATGTCCATTACCTGCGCCCGCTGCCACAATCACCCGCTGGAAAAGTGGACGCAGAAACAGTACTTCCAGATGGCGAATCTGTTTGCGCGCGTCGGGTTGAAAAACGGCGTACGCGCGGGCGACGTGCAGGTTTACTCAAACCCAAGCGGCGAAGTGAATCACCCACGTTTGGGCAAGCCGTTACCACCCGCGCCGCTGGATGGCGAAGCGTTGGCGTTTGATTCGCCCAAAGATCGCCGAGAGCATCTGGCCAATTGGCTGACGTCGCCGTCGAATCCGTACTTCGCCAAAGCGGCGGTCAATCGCATCTGGAAAAACTTCATGGGGCGCGGGCTGGTCGAAGCCGTGGACGATATGCGCGCGACCAATCCGCCGTCGAACGAAGAATTGCTGAATGCGTTGACCAAAGATTTCACCGATCACGGCTTTGACCTGAAGCATTTGATTCGCACCGTAATGAATTCAGCGGCGTATCAGCGGTCATCCAAACCGAACGACACCAACCAACAGGACGAGCGATTTTATTCGCGCTACATCATCAAACGACTGCCTGCCGAAGCCTTGCTGGATGCTGTTTCGCAAGTCACAGGCGTGGCGACGGAATTTCCCGGCTACCCTGCGGGAATGCGCGCGATGCAGCTTCCTGATGCCCGCGTCAATTCCTACTTCCTGACGATCTTTGGCAAACCGCCGCGCTTCGCCACCTGCGAATGCGAACGAACTGCCGAACCGTCTGTCACTCAAGCGCTGCATGCAATCAATGGCGACACGATCAATCAAAAGCTGCGCGCGCCGGGCGGACTGGTGGATTCATTCCTCAAACTGGGAGCGACAGATGAAACCATCATCAATCATCTGTATTTGTCGGCATTCAGTCGGCAACCCGACAAGCAAGAACTCAACCGGCTGCTGGCGTTGATGAATGAAGGCAAGGAATCGAGCAAAACGACAATAGAAGCTCGACGATTGGCGATTGAAGATTTAGCGTGGGCGGTGCTGACGAGCAAGGAGTTTATGTTCAATCACTGAATCAACCCGTTGCGAATGGCGAACCGAATCAATTCGCCTGCGCTGTGCAGATTCAGCTTTTCCATAATTCGGCTGCGATGCGAATCCACGGTGTACACGCTTAGATTCAAATCCTGAGCGATTTCCTTGTTGGTTTTGCCCTCGGCGATCAATTGCAGGACTTCGCGTTCGCGGCTGGTCAACAAATCAATCGGATCGGTGACGTGTTTGCGGTAATCGGACAACACGGCATCAGACACCGCCGGACTGAGATAACCTTGCCCGTTTGAAATGGCGCGCACGGCGTCCACCAAATCCTGATCCGAAGCGTCTTTCAGCAAATACCCGTGCGCTCCAGCTCTCAGAATCTCCCGCACGTACACGGCATCGCGATGCATGCTCAACGCCAGAATGCGACAGCGTGGCGCAAATTCAGCAATGCGGCGCGTGGCTTCGATGCCGTTCAATTCGGGCATTGAAACATCCATCACCACCAAATCCGGCTGCAAGCGTTCGGTCAATTCAACCGCTTCGCGTCCATTGGCGGCTTCGCCGACGATTTCCCAGCCCGGTTGCGCAGAAAGAATCAGCCCAAAACCGCGCCGAACCACCTGATGATCGTCGGCCAGTAAAATGCGTGTGAGTTTGTCAGCCATAGTGTCTGTCAAAGGGTGTCATTAAATATCTGAGGGTTCCGCCAATCGTGTCGGCGCAACGACCTGGAGCAAAACGCCTTTAGGAGTATTGTGAATGGTGAACGTTCCGCCGAGTTGTTCCGCGCGAGCGCGCATTCCCACCAATCCCAGCCCAAGCTCACCGAGTTTTTGTTGCTGGATGCCTGTTCCGTTATCGCCAATGGTCAACACCAGTTGATCGCCTTGTTGTTTCAGTTGAATTTGCACCTGAGTGGCGCCGGAATGCCGCGCAACATTGGTCAACGCTTCCTGTGTGATGCGGAACAAATGCGTTTCAACTTCGTCGGCAAATCGTCCCGGAGCGTTTCCCTGAAAATCTACTTCCAGCCGCGTGCGTTCCTGAAACCGGTCAGCCAGCCATCGCAATGCGGCTTCCAATCCGAAATCATCCAGAATCACCGGGCGCAACAGTTGCGACAGCTCGCGCACGTTGCCGATGGCTTCGTCCAGCAGGCCCAAACAATCGGCGCGGCGCGTGGACAATTCCATCGGAGTGACAGCGGAAAGCATCGCTTTCAAGCCCGTCAGCGATTGTCCCAGTTCGTCGTGCATTTCATGCGAAAACCGTCGCGCCGCTTCTTCCTGCCCCTGAATCAAATGCCATGAAACGCGATTCAGTTCTTCGGCTTGCCATTCCAATCGGTTCAGGGAATTCACGGTGAACTGGATGGTCAATCCGGCACACACCAACGCCAGCAACAAACACAGCCCCAGTAGCCAACCCGTGCGATCCACCAAATTGACGGAAGCTATTTCAATGCGGCTCTCCATCTCTGCCGCGTGAACCGAATCCTGTTTGATGACCTGATCGGACACATGCAGGAATTCTTCATAACTGGTTTCCAGCCTTTGCGCGCTGGCGTCGCCGGAATCACTCCGTTCCAACGCTTGGCGAATCTGCACGCCAAATGCGTTGGCCGCCGTTTCCAATTGCGACCAGTTTTGCTCTGGCAACACGTTTCGCCCTTCTTCGACCAAAGGCGGCAGCGAGCGTTCAAAGGTTTCGAGCTTTTCCAGAATGACAGGACGTTTGTCGGCGTTGCCGCTCTTGCGCACCGTATCCAGCAACACCGAGCTGGCACGCTGTTGCTGTCGCTCCAACGCGTCCACCAGCCGTGCAGTGAACAAATGCTCTTTGGTCAGTTTGGCCGCCGTCAAACGAATGGTGTCTGCCTGGCGCAATCCCAACCAGGCCATTGCCGTCAACGCCAGAATCACCAGCGCAAACCCAACGGTCAAAATTCGGATCGGACGATGTTTGGAAATCAGTTGCGGCATTTCCGAATTGTACGCGCAAACCTGCCGTAGCGTCATCGCGGAATCTGTTTTTGCCCGCTTACCCCGAAAGATCGTAATCCAGATTCCCCAAAACACGGGATAGGCAATCAGCCGCGTCTCCGGCATCCTCATCCTGGACTTAAACAAGCAAGTTTCGCAACGAGTTACCCGTTTTACCCAAGACCAGCAAACCAACGTTAGCAACCGATAGAAGGAGGGAATCACCCCAATGAGTTTTGACGCCACGAGCACTTGGAAATCTGACCTGATTTCCGGTTTTTTGGTTTTTTTGATCGCCCTGCCGTTGTGCCTGGGCATTTCCATGGCCAGCGGTTTCCCACCGATTGCCGGAATTTTGACAGCGATTGTCGGCGGCATGCTCGCCAAGTTTTTAGGTAGCGCGCGCCTGACAATCAAAGGCCCAGCCGCCGGATTGATCGTCATCGCCTTGGGCGCAGTAACCGAGCTAGGCGCAGGCGACGCCGTCTCTGGGTATCGGAAAGCACTGGCCGTCGGCGTCATCGCGGGCATTCTGCAAATCATTCTGGCCGTGGCGCGCACGGGTGTGGTCGGCGATATGATGCCTTCCTCCGTCGTTCACGGAATGCTGGCCGCCATCGGCGTAATCATCATTTCCAAACAAACGCACACCTTGTTGGGCGTAACGCCCGAAGGCAAAGAGCCGCTGCATCTGCTGGCCGAAATCCCGCACAGCCTGATGCATCTGAACCCGGAAGTGTTCCTGATCGGTTTGGTCTCGCTTCTGGTGCTATTCGGATTACCGCTCATCAAATCCAAATGGGTGAAGATGATTCCGGGGCCGATGGTCGTCTTGGCGTTGGCGGTTCCGTTGGGTCTTTATTTCGGCCTGGAAGTCGAACACAACTATGTGTTGGCCGGTCATGAATTCCACGTCGGCCCGAAATTGCTGATCCGTTTGCCGGGTTCGCTGCTGGGCGCGTTGTCCTTTCCTGACTTTTCAGCCATCACCAGTTTCACCTCGATCAAATACATCATCATGTTCACACTGGTCGGTTCGATTGAATCGCTGCTGAGCGTGACGGCGGTGGATTCGCTCGATCCGGAAAAACAATCCAGCGATTTGAACAAGGATTTGCTGGCGGTGGGCGTCTGCAACACGATCGCAGCGGCCATCGGCGGTTTGCCGATGATTTCGGAAATCGTCCGCAGCAAAGCCAACATTGATAACGGTGCCAAAAGCTCCTGGTCGAATTTCTTCCACGGGACATTTCTGCTGCTGTCGGTCGCGCTGATTCCCGGTTTGTTGCAGGAAATCCC
>JAEUQP010000520.1 GCA_016789645.1 Acidobacteriota bacterium
TTCGTCCAGGGAATATACTTCGCCGCAAAAGTGACAGATCAGTTCCGCGCCTTGATCGGTTTCCAGCATGTCGCGGACTTCCGCTTCGCCGAGCATGGTGACGATGTTGATCGCCCGTTCGTACGAACATTTGCAGCGAAACTCGACCGGATGCGTTTCCAACACTTCAAACGGCAAATCGCCAAAGACCGTCGCCATCATCTCGCGCGCGTCAGTTCCGCGGCGAACCAGTTCCGTGACGTGCGGCGCAGAGGCGATGGCGGTTTCCAATGCCGCCAGCGTTTTGTCGTCTGCGCCTGGCATCACCTGAATCAAAAATCCACCTGCGGCAATAACTCTGCCCTGTTCCGGTTCGACAAACACGCCCAATGAAATCGCCGAATTGATCTGTTCGGACGTCACCAGATAATGCGCGATGTCCTCGGCAATTTCGCCGGACACAATCGGCGTCGAACCCGTGTACGGTTCTTTCATCAATCCGATTTCGTACCCAGCTTCGCGGATGACGTACAGCATGCCGCTGCCGACGATGCCGCGAACATCCAGTTTCCCCAGCGCGGTCGGCGCAGCATCGGCCAGCGGATTTTTGACGTATCCGCGCACCGTTCCGTGCGCGCTGGCTTCGGCGGTGATGCCGCCCAATTCGCCTGTGCAATCAAATCGCAGCGTGATGTATTCCAGGTCTTTGTACGTGCGCCCCAACAACAAGGCTCCGGTCAAGGCGCGTCCCAGCGCCGCCGAAGCCGTTGGCGACGCGCCGTGCCGCCCGCAAGCTTCGTTGACCAGATTGGTGGTCACTGCCGCAATCACGCGAACTGTCGCATCGGCCAGTGTACCTTGAATCAAATGATCTTCTTGCTCGTTCACTACTTCTCCTCTTTGAGCCAGAAAGCGTTTACTGTTTTCGCCAAACGCGCAACAAAATCCAATCACAATCCGGCGAACAGCGCGCGTTAAAATTCTGTTCGCCCAATGTTTCCGTCGCCAACTGTTCCGAAGTCAGCAACCCAGCCACCCAGCGTTTGCGCGACGCCACCAGAATGCTTTTTGTCGGACTGGCCGCCGCCATCAAGGCCACGTTGCTGGCGGAAGTCAACACGACCAGTTCGGATTTCGTATCGCGCCAGGGCAATTCCGTCGCATAAAAGTTGATGCCCTGATCGTCGTTGACGAAAAAGACCAGCCGTTCTCCGCTTTGCGCCGCCATCCGAGCCGTCATCGCCAGTGGCCGCAACGATTCACGGTTGCCCAGCGCCGGAAACACCCAATGTGTGGCCGCGACGACCACGACAATCAAACTGAACGGCAACACCATCGTTGCCAGTTTGCCGCCGCGCCACACCCAGAGCGCCAGATGAATCGCTGCCACGCCAATCGTTACAGTTCCGATCAGCAAAGCGTCTCGATTCGTAACGCCAAGCTCTCGCTGGCTGACAAAAATCGCCGCGATTCCAACCACCGCGATGAAGGCAGTCGTTAACGCCGCCAACACTTTGGTTCGGCGTTCGATCACTGGCTGGCACCATCGTTCCAATTCCAATCCGATCAGCATGGCCATTGCCGGAAAGATCGGCAACACATATCCCGGCAATTTCGATCCTGAAAACGAAAAGAAGCCAATCGTCACCAGCACCCACAACCATAAAAACAGTCGCAATCGGTCAGCCAGCGTTTCTCGCCAGGTTCGCAGCGATCGCCAGGCGCTTCCGATCAGATAAAACGTCCAGGGGAAGCTGCCCGCCAGCGCCACCAGAAAGAAAAAATACACCGGTTGCGGATGTCTGTATTTATTGCTGGTGTACCGCTGGAAATGGTGCGCAATAAAAAATTCGTTGATGAATTCGCGGCCATGCTTGGCAATTACCGGCGCGTACCAAGTTGCCGCCGTTGCCAGAAAAATCACCGCCCCGATCAACAGCAACTTCGGGTTGAAGACGATTTTCAATCGCCGAGTCAGCAACAGATACATCCCAATGATTGCCGACGGCAGCACGATGCCGACCAACCCTTTGGCCAGTACGGCTACGCCCAAAGCGAAACTCATAAAAAACCAAAAAGCCGCGTTTCCTGTCGGTCGCGGTTGCGGCTCAGCTTGCTGTCGCTCCCAGACAAAAAAGCTGATCAAAGCCAACGCCATTGCCACCGACAACGTCAGGTCAAACGTCGCCACGCGCGCAAAGCCGGGCCACATGCCGCAAGTCGCCAACACTGCCGCGCTGAAGAACCCGAATTGTGCGGAGCGAATTCGTTGGCCGAACCAGTACACCAGCAAGACGCCTGCGGTGGCCAGCAGGGCAATGAAAAATCGTGCGCCAAATTCAGTTTCGCCGAACAGCCAATATCCGGCAGCCGAAAGCCAATATGTCAGTGCAGGTTTTTCAAACCAGTGAATGCCGCCGAGCGTCGTCGTCACCCAATCGCCGCTCGTGAACATTTCGCGCGCCACCTGGGCGTAACGCGGTTCGTCCGGCCCGATCAGCGGCAAGCTGCCCAATCCATAAAGGAAGATTCCGGCGCACAACGCCACCAGCGCCAGCGGAAAAAATCGTTCGAGATTCTGGTTTTGTTCGGAAGGAAGTTTGTCGGTTCGCACGGTTACGGTTTCAAATTCTGAGCTTCGCGGTTAAATTTCAAGTCTCAGAGTAACATTCCAAATTGAAACTGTCAGTACCGCGACCTGTGCGGCCACTGACTGAAAATTTATGAGTCAAAAAATCAAAACCGCAGTCATCGGCGTAGGCCATCTGGGCAAAGAACACGCCCGCGTCTATCACTCTCTGGAACAGTGCGATCTGGTTGCCGTTTGCGACACGAACGAAAGCGGCGGCCATCTCATCGCTGAAAAATACGGCGCGCGCTACACCAAAGATTATCGGGAGCTGCTCGGCGAAGTCGAAGCCGTCAGCGTGGCCACGCCAACCGTCAATCACCACGAAGTGACTTGTGCATTTCTGGAAGCAGGCGTCGGCGTGCTGGTCGAAAAACCGATTTCGCGCACGCTGGAAGAAGCCGACGAGATGATTCGACTGGCCGAAGCCAAAAACGTCGTGCTGCAAGTCGGCCACATCGAACGGTTCAATCCGGCGTTTCAGGCGTTGCAGCGCGAACTCACCTCTCCCAAGTTTTTTGAAGCGCATCGGATGGGCATTTTCACCATGCGGTCGCTGGACATTGATGTGGTCATGGATTTGATGGTTCACGAACTGGACATCATCGCCACGCTGACGGGCAGCGAAGTCGTCAAAATCGAAGCGGTCGGAATTCCGATCCTGACGCAGAAAATTGATCTGGCCAATGCCCGGCTGGAATTCGCCAACGGCTGCATCGCCAACATCACGGCCAGCCGCGTTTCCGCCGAACGGTTGCGCAAACTGCGCGTGTTTCAACCAAACGAATATTATTCGCTGGATTATGCCGAACAGCAGGTGGGCGTGTTCAAACTGACGCCGCCGAAAACTGCCGGTGCGTTGCCGGAAATCGTCGCGCAAGGTCTGGACATCACCAAACGTGAACCTCTGCTGGCCGAAATTGAATCGTTTGTTTCCGCTGTCTCCGCCAACACGGTTCCGGTCGTCACCGGAGCCGAAGGTCGTCGTGCACTGGCGCTGGCGATTGAAGTGCTGGACAAAATCAAAGCGCATTCCGTTCACGCCAACATCAACCTGAGTTTCTAAACCGGATCGGAACACAACGCTTCAAACCATAGGTCAAAACAGGATGAACAAGATTTTTTCAGGATGAACAAGATAGAAAGACGGGCAGTTGTTCAACCCATTGTCTCTGGAAATCATGTCAATCCTGCAAAAAATCCTGTTCATCCTGTTTGAAGAGTTTGTGGTCTGACTGAACTGGAGAAAGCCATGCCCAATCTGGATGTTCTGGACAACATGATTGCCATCGTCGTGGTGCTGTTGGTTCTCAGCCTGATCGTGCAATCCGTTCAAGCCGGCATCAAAAAACTGTTCCGCGTCAAATCGCTGCAATTGGAACAGTCGTTGATGCATCTGCTGTATTACGCGCTGGGCGAAGACGCCAGCAAAACCATGAAAACCTGGGCGGATCGAATGCCGCTGTTGCGCACAGTAACCTGGCTTCCGATTTTGAAATCGCTGTTTCCAAAAACCAGAGACAATTCCGACGTCAAAACGTTGTTTGCCGCTGTCAGCCAGGAAATCATCAAATCCGGTCGCGTGACGCCGGGCGGCAAAGTCGCGCTGGATTCGTTGACCAAAGAAGAATTGAAACAGTTCATCGGCAACATGAAAGCCGAAAAGCTCGCCCAGCGGTTGACCGGCAGCAATGGCAAACAAATTCAGTCCGCACTGGCAAAAGTCGCGGCGGTCAATCAGGCCTTCACCGAATTCAACGACAAATTCAAACCCTTGATCGAAAAAACTCCGCTGGCCAGATTCACCGCGCCGCTCGCGCAAATGCTGGCCAACGCGGCGGAACTTTCGGAAAAAGACCTGGACACTCTGACGATTGGCGACCTGACGAAACTCAGCAAACGAGAATTGGGCGAGGTCAACCAACTGATCGAAGCTCTGCCCGGTTCCATGCAGCAAACCATCAAGCAACTGCAAACCAACGCGCAAAACGACGCTGCGGCGGCGTTGAGCAAACTGAACGAAGCGTTTGAACCGGTCAAAGAGGAATTGAAAATCGTGGCGACCTTGCCCGCCAAACTCGGACAGGTTTCAGCCAATGTGGACGAATGGTATTCGACGATCATGCATGGATTTGAAGAACGGTACACGCGCAGCATGAAAACCTTTGCGCTGGTCATCAGCTTCGTCATTGTGTTGTTGCTGAACGCCAACGTGTTTTCCATCTACCGCCAGATTTCCGCCAACGAACAATTGCGCACGTCATTGATC
>JAEUQP010000900.1 GCA_016789645.1 Acidobacteriota bacterium
AGGCGTTTACAATGGCTACGACACGATGGGCAGACTGATTCAGGTCTCCAACCCGACCGAAATCAATAGCGTCTGGAATCCCGTCGGCGACGACTCAGCAGGCTGGGCCTGGAGCTTCCAAAGCTACGACTGGCAAGGCCGACCCCTCGTTTCCACCAACCAGGATGGTTCAACGCGAATCGCCAGTTACACCGGCTGCGGTTGTGCTGGCGGTGATGTCACCACATTGCAAGGTGAGCCAACGACCAGTTCGGGGCCGGAAAACAGGCGAACGCAAAAGTTCTGGAGAGATGTTTTTGGCCGGACGATCAAATCTCAGGTTTTGAATTACGACGGCACGCCGTACAAAACGACCTTGACGGAATACAACACCCGAAATCAGGCGACGACTGTCAAAGAATTCAAAGGCGATGCTGCCATCGGAGCCTCCTGTCCGTTGGGAACTTGCGAACAAACCGATTTGGCTTACGACGGCCATGGGCGATTGCAGAAACGCTACCTGCCGATTTACCAGAACAACAATGTCGCTCCGCCTTACAATGGCAATCCTTCCGCCCGAAGCACGAGCTTGCAGTATTACAGCGACGACACGCTTTACGTTGAAACCGACCCGCGCGGAGCGACCGCGACGTTCACCTACAACAATCGCAAACTGGTCAGCGGAATCAGCTACACCGCGCCCAGCGGAGTGGCAGCCAAACCAAACGTGTCTTTCAGTTACGACCAACTCGGCATTCGGTCGTTTATGTCCGATGGTGCGGGAACAGTGACTTACAACATCAACACGTTGGGGCGAATCACTTCCGAAACTCGGCAGTTCACGATGTCCGGCGCGCCGACCAGCCTCTTTACGATCAATTACGATTACGGCTTGGCAGGGCAGTTGAAATCCGTCACCGATCCTTTTGACGACCAGATCAATTACAGCCACGACAAAGCCGGAAGGCTGACTGCGGTGACGGGCGCGACGCCGTTTGCGGGCGTCACGAATTACCTGAGCGGCGTGCAGTACCGTGCCTGGGGAGCGGTGAAAAACAATCGCACGTATGATATTCGGATGAGGCTGACTTCCACCTATCAATCCGGAACGATCAATTACCAGTACAACAAAGCCAACGACCTGACTTACGCTGAAATGGCTACCGGCTCGCCGTATCACCAGACTTACGGTTACGATCACATTGGCCGATTGACCAGCGTCAGTACGCCGGAAATCAATGTGCCGAGCCAGTATGTTTTGACGCAATCCAATCCGCCAAACGGATTGCCGCCCAATTACAAAGTCAGGCCTTTCACGACCAACATCACTTACGACGAATTCGACAACGCCACCAGTTCCGGCGGCAATTACTGGCACGACATCACGTGGAACCTGAATGCGACGCCGCAATCGTTTACGACGACTTACGTCAATGGCCGCGCGAAGAAAGACGGTGTGGCCGGAAAGGTTTACAACAACCGCGACGAAGTCTGGAGCTACAACGCGATGGGACAGGTGGCCAACGACACGCGCACGGTTCAGACCTTCGATTCGGCAGGCCAGACAACGCGAACAGAAGACGTTGCCAACGCCCAGATTTACGTCAATTACGTTTATGATGGCGACGGCAGACAAGTGAAGTTCGATCAGAAACGCGAAGACGGCACAACCGAATTGCGATACCGAATTTACAGCACAGTGCTGGGCGGCTTGCTGAGCGATGTCAAGGCGACCGGCCAAAAGATCGAAACCCGCGTTTACACCTTCGTCTACCCGGAAAGCAGCGTCCGCCAGGTGAAGGCTTACAGCGTGCCAAATTACGGCAGCTATCCCGACACCGTAGTCTTTGAAGGCTCCGATCCACACGGAACCCGCGCGACGGTTTGGGACAGAGACACCAACACCAGCAAAACACTTGCCCTTGCCGCGCCGGGAGCTTACGTTGAAGACATCAACTGGCAGGGAATGCGGGATCGTTACGTCAGCGGCATCGGCAGCCAGATTGCGTATGGACAAGTCGCGGCCAGCCGCGCTCTGGACGCCCATAACATGACCATTGATCCGCGAAACCCTGGCACCGGATGCAGTCTTGACGGAGTAAAAGAGCGATGCGATAAGGTGATCCGCGCTGCCAATCAAGGGGCGCTGAAAAGCATTGCTTTCTCAACGACGGGTGGCAGTGGCGGAGTCGGCGGCGATACCGGAATTCTTGCCGGAGTATTTTCAAACGCGCAAGGCAGCCTTAAAGGGAATCAAAGCCAGGCCTGTCAAAATAATTGCGCGATTGGCCCGGATGGCGAACCAATAACTCCTGCCACGGTTTACCCAACCAATTTCTTTTCTGGCTTTGGAGCAGGCTTCGGGCTAACTGGCGAGCAGCAAAGCGGTGGAGGTGGAGCTAGTGATGATTTCTCAACTCCTTGTGATAAAGTGAAGGCATCGGATTTAGATTGGTTTACACCGAGATCCCCTAGTAAAAGAGATTCCTCCAAGGACGCATTGCAGCACATTTACAATCGCCACATAGACACTAATCAGCACCCCGATGGAAGTAAATTTGTCTTTAACAAAACGGATAATGTCAGCATGTTTCGTCAAGTAGCTCAAACAGTGGCGCGCGGTGAATATATCTTTACTCAAGGCAAAGATAAAGCGGTTAAAGAAGTTAGAAACGGGGTGACTTCATACCTCATAGTCGTGGCAACTCCCCGGGCGTTTAGCGGGAATCATGCTGTTGAGGGAATAGGCATTGATGCAAATATGTCAATGAAGATGACAAATGTAGCAACCCTGGTGCTAGCTAGTAATTGCAAAAATGTAATCACGTTTCATCCGGGTACTCCAAAAAACTTCGATAACAATAAGATTGTATCTGGGAAAGGTAGTATTGTGGGACACGTAATGGTATATGGGCCTGCTTGGTGGGTACCAAATCGCTGACACTCAATTAATTCTTTGGGTGCCTGAATCAGGTAGATGAGCATAAGGAGCAACCATGAACTTTACGATAGTAAATGCCCTATTATTTTTAGCAATATGGTCGTTAGGCAATGATTCTACAAAATGGAGGCCGCAAATGAATAATTTGCCACCAAAGCTAAATCAGTCTGAGAGTGGTAAGGAAAACACGGAGCATGATGCCCCTTCAAATTATCATCTAAATAGCGATTATCAATCATTTAACCCATTAAGCCTATTATCAAATGGAGAGAGTAAAGAATCAGGATTTCAAGATAGCTTACTATCCCAAGATGTTGATAGGCTGGCCGAATTGTTAGATGAAAAAACTTATGGAAGTTCTGATGGTGATAAAACCAAGACCTCTCTCATTAAGGCAGCCTACCTCGGAGATGCAGGTACGGTCGCCCGGCTATTGTCAGCGGGCGTGTCGCCAAATGCAATGACGAGTGACGGGAATACTGTGCTGATGCATGCGGTGATGGCAAATCAACTGAATTGCGTCAAATTACTGCTCGAAAATAAGGCGAGTGTTAACGCTAAAAACCATTATGGAATAACTCCGTTAATAGCTGCCGCTAAACTAGGCAATTTTGAGATTGTGAGCCTTCTACTTGATTCTGGTGCAGACATTAACGCGGCAGAAGATTTAGGTAAAAAGACTGCTTTGATGCAATCATCCATAAATGGATACTCAAGCATTGTAGAGCTTTTGTTGAAACGAGGTGCAGATGTTAGTTTGACGGACATATATGGCACCACTGCTTTATTGCATGCAGCCGATGGCGACGAAGATGATATGTGCGGCGGAGATGCGAAAACCGTTGAGGCTCTTATTAT
Organism: Acidobacteriota bacterium; assembly: GCA_016789645.1. Lineage (GTDB taxonomy): Bacteria > Acidobacteriota > Blastocatellia > RBC074 > RBC074 > RBC074. The sequence continues at coordinate 3,779 of JAEUQP010000900.1, forward strand.
TCACGGTGCCAATGTAAATGCCCGTACTCACAAAGGCTGGTCTGCGCTGATGTGCGCGGCTCGCAATGGTGACGTAGATACATTGAGTGTTTTGTTACGTTTCGATGCAAAAGTTGATGTATTTGATAGTGACGGATGGACACCTTTAATGCTTGCTGCATTTAGCGGTAACTCTGCTGTTGTAAAACTGCTGTTGGAAAATAAGGCTGATATAGAATATGTTAACAGGGAAGGGAAAACCGCACTAGGGTATGCACTCGATAGAAATCACAGTGAGGTTGTCCACCTAATCACAGCAGCAGCAACCAATCGTTGAAATCGCAATTGTGCTGTGTGTCATATTCGTTTCGGATTCTTCAGGTGCATCCAAAAAACATTTTGATAAGCACTTGCGAGTGAAAATCAAAGAGCCTGAGGTCTCCGAAGGCATACAGGGCAATCGCATCAAAATTGACAAATTCAATCCAGACAATAAGTTGTAAAACGCAGCATTTTCGCCGTTACAATTGCATCTTGAGTGGTTGCAATAATTAGCTTTTTACGTGCGTTCGCCCTGTGTCATGGTCAGCTTTGTAAATTTCGATCAGCGATGAGCCGGTCAGGCGGCCTTCGATCAACGCTTCTCGGAGAGTGGGTCTTCGACGAATTTCTGCAACGCTCGGCGCAGAGGGGCTCGCGCCGTAGCTGCGGTCGGCGCAGGTTTGTTCGACTTTGGCGTCTTTGGTCAGTTGAATCTGAAGCTGGAGATGTCGCAGCGTCTGGTTCACTTGGTGAACGAGCAAGCCGACAATGTTTAGCAGATCGTTGTCGCTGAGCGGTTTGAAGACGATGATCCACTCCTGTGGCTCTCAATCCTGAGGCTTTACTTTTCTTTGATTACGGAACGATAGGGATCAATCAGCAACCACATTGGCACGCCTAAAATAAAGACTGCGGCCATGATGTAAAACGGCAGCGACCACGAACCGAGATTGCCGACCGCGTAACCGAACACGACTGGCGCAACGGCTCCGCCGATGTTGCCTACGGAGTTCATAAATCCGGAAACGATTCCTGCATAACTTCGGCCCACGTCCAGGCATACCGACCAAGCCGCGCTGATTGTCATC
>JAEUQP010000946.1 GCA_016789645.1 Acidobacteriota bacterium
AACCTTGTCAAGCGCCTGATTCCGCTCTTGGAGTTCGGATAACTCTATACAAAACGCTAAAGCGGCGCCGAGCCGCCGCAGTCCCAAGGAGCAATTTTGATGAATTTACCGAATTTTGATGAACTGCCGATCAAACCCGAACATCCGCCACGTTCGGCGTGGGGAGTATTTGGCGAAGACGACGAAATCGGAATGCTGAATCTGCTGACGCCGGAGCGTGTCGCCGCTGCCGCAACGCTTGTGAAAACCGGCGAAGTCTTCCCGATGAGTTGGGAGCTGGAAAAACCGCACCCGCCGCTGTTCAACCGTTCGGCCTTGCGCCACACCATTCACCGGCGGCGGCAAAACGTTTTCGACGACATTTACAACGACTTCAACACGCAATCGTCTTCGCAATGGGATGGGTTGCGGCATTACGGCCACCGGCAACACGGCTTTTACAACGGCGTGACCGAAGAGCAGATTGCCAATCCCGCAAATTCGATCAACGGCATTCACAACTGGGCGCGACGTGGCATTGCCGGGCGCGGCGTGCTGATTGATTTTCGCCGCTTTGCCGATGCGCACGGCATAGAGTATTCGCCCGGCGTGCGGTATGGCATTACGCCGGAACAATTGCTGGCGGCGGCTGCGTGGCAAGGCGTGAAGTTTCAAACCGGCGACATTCTGTTGCTGCGCGTCGGTTGGATCGAATGGTACGACTCGCTCACCGAAGAGCAGCAAATCGCGCTTACCCAACCCGGCGGCATGCAAATCGCCGGATTGACACAAGGCGAAGATTCGTTGCGGTTTTTGTGGGACAACCACTTTGCCGCCGTATGCAGCGACAATCCCAGCTTTGAAGCCAATCCGTTTCCCAAAGAGGATGAAGCTTTGCACGACACGATCATCGGATTGTGGGGAATGCCCATCGGCGAAATGTTCACGTTGGATGCTTTGGCAACAGCCTGTGCGTCTGACAAACGCTACGAATGTTTCTTCACCGCCGCGCCGCTCAACAAACTCGGCGGCGTGGCTTCTCCGCCCAACGCGATGGCAATCCGATAGCGGAAAAAAACTTATGAACATCAAACAACTGGCCGCCATCATTTTTCTGGCAGTCGTCGCCGTCACGAGTTTGGCAGACAACGCGCCGCGCAAATCCGTCACGGAATACGAACTGCTGCGACGAATTCCGAAAGAGCGGTTGCGCGCGTTGATCGGCGAAAGCAAGCCGGACGAACAAGGATTCGTCGGCACGAATCATCGAGCAGGCCAATGGCTCGAAGCCGGCACGCAGCGCGGCAGTTGTCGCGTGGTGATTTATGGCGTAGTGACGGGCGATCTGGCGGCGGCGGACGATGCCTGGCGAGGCATTGAGGCAACGTTCGCGCGTCAACGCGAAGACGGCGGCTTTGAAGCGAATGTCCGTCCCAACGGAACCAGCGCCAAACCGCTCGGCGCGGCGGTTGAAACGGCGTACTTTTTCCTGCAGGAACTTGGCCGGGCGATTTTGGTGATTCGCCAATCGCCGCACGAAAAGCATTTTCACGACTGCATCGTCGCGGTTGAGCCAAAGATGCGCCGGGCGATTGCGTTCGTGGCGGCGGGGTACGACACGATCATCAAAAACAGTTCGCATGCCGTGAACCGCATTTTCATCGCCGCCAAAGCTTTTGGTTTATGCGGTCTGGCGCTGAAAGACGAACAGCTCATCGCCACGTCGCGCAAACTGGTTGCCCACGGGCTGACGCG
>JAEUQP010000986.1 GCA_016789645.1 Acidobacteriota bacterium
CGAAGATGAGCTCCTGCGACTTGCGCAAACGGGAAATTAACCCCTTGAAAGGGAAGATTTGATGTTTGGGTTTATAGAAATTTCGCACAAAAACAGACGTGTCAAAGTCCGGCTTGTTGGTTAAGTTGCTAAAAAGAAAGCCAGTTAGTAAAAATCCGAGATTATGGATTTTTTTTTTTGACAACCTATTGCCAAACCCGTGGATGGCGAGTATATTGCAAAGCAATTAGCAGCGGTAAATACCCTAATGGCTGAGGACGCTGCTGAATCGGGGGACCGAAAGGGCCCCCATAAATTTTTTAGGGACAAGATTTTTTAGTACTTCACCCGCACCCGATAACTCAGCACTGCTTCTCCATCTTTCGCCACAGGAACCATGAATCGCGCCGCAAAGGCAGCCGTTTTTTCCGCTGGAAAACTGGAACTGATCATTTCCCAATCGCCACCAATCGGTTCATTGACGATAACGTTCACAGCTTCTTCCTTGTGATTGCGAATTCGTATTTCGTAGGCGTATTCGAACACTCGCCGAGCGATGTTTTTGTAATCGGTCTGCTTGCGTTCAGCAACGACATCGAACGCATCGCCGAGTTTGATTTTGACGGCTTCATCTTTTGGAGTGTGATCAATGCGGTCTTCTCCGACGAATTGCTGAGCGCCTGTGCTGTCGGCTTTGTACACGCGAACGATTCCGGCAGGCAGCGGTTGGCCAAGCCCATTTTCCTTTCCGTTTTTGAAACTGACATACACACCGACTTTTTCTTTGATCGGTTCACCGGGATTGTTGTAGCCCTGAAAGTAATAAGGCTGGCCATTGATGACCAGTTCTTTTTTGATGCCGAAATCCGCCGCTGACAACAGACTGATCTGTTTCGTTTCGTTGTTTTTGATCGTGGTTTTTCGTTGCAGAGTGTACAGGTGATATTCAAAAAACGACTGTTCTTGAAATTGCTGCGGAGCGGCGGCGGCAGCGGCTTCCATCACCCGCATGCTTTTGGCGATGGCGACTTCGTCACGCACACGATTCACATCGCCCGCAACAAGTTTCAAATCCGCATTTCGATACGCTGTTCCGCTGTTGTTGGTGAGCGTTACCCAGCCGTTCAAATCGGCTTTGGTGTCGTTTTGATTGACGACGACCACGTAATCCGATCGCCAGTTCAAGCCTTGCGTCAGGTAGGAAGCTTCGATGGTATGCGTGTCCCCGCCAGTGTTGTTTAGCGTCCAAACCAGCGTTGGTTTGGCGATCAAATCCTGCGGTAAGCGTTCAAAACGAATTTCGGCAATGTTGGTCGGGTTGATGACGATCTGCCCGCCGATTTGCCAGACTTGGCCGCTGTTGTTGGAAAGCAGCGTCGCTCGAGTTGGCGTCAGTTTCTCAGAGTTGTTTTCAACCGTTCGCAACACCAAGGTCAATTCCTGACCGACGTATTTGTCGAGCAGCTTTTGCGGATTCAGCAGATCGTATTCATAACTCTGCTCGACGACGCTCAGTGCATCGGGCGAAGTCACCGATTTGATGTGAACCGTTGTGGCATTGATGGATTGCGCGACATCCATAAAGCGCAGTTGCGAAGTCCCACGTGGAAGTTTCAAGGTTCGTGTATCTTTCACCAATCCCAGATTCGAGTTGTAAACCGTGATGGCGACGTTTTTTTGGTCTTCGATTGTGCTTGTTCCGGTTTGGGCAGTTTGCCCGGTCTGAGTTGGTTGAGTGGTTTCGGTCATTGTTACTCCTTCGCGTCGCGGCTGATCAGACGCGGTTGTGATAGACGTTGTTCCCAGCAACAACGCTAATGTCAGTGAATGCGCTGCCAAGGCTTTGCCAAAATGTTTTGGTGAATTCATCGTTGCTCCATCTCAATTGGTTTCCGAACGGGGTTTTTGCGTCGGTTGAACGCCAATCCGTTGCCCGGCTTGCAGGTACTGAAAACGCTACAGCCAGAGAATAGTTGCAGTTGCCGGACAAATTGTTGACAGCGTCAATCTCCTGCCACTACATTCCCCAAGCTATGATCAGACGAAAACTCACCATCTTCGCTTTGAGTTTGAGCTTGCTGGCCAGCATCGGATGCGGCGCACAGCTTTACAACGTGACGCCTTTGCCCGCCGCAAGCTCCGCCGACGATGTCGCCAGCGGCGAACAGGGACTGATTGCCGTCACCTCCATTCTGGATGGCGATCAATCGCTGGAACGATTCGAAGCCAATTTGCCGCTGGCCGGAGTCATTGCCGTGGACGTGCGACTGGTGAACCGAACCGCTGCGCCGGTCAAAACTGATGCTCTGAAATTCAATTTGCGCGATTCCAGCGGCGGCAACCTCAACCGCCTGCCACCCGATCAAGCGTTGAAACGAGTGATGAAATATTACGGCGATGGGTTTTATCGCAAAGACGCCAAGCTGCGAACCATCGAAAGTTACGAAAAAATCGGCCTGGCCACCAACGCCACCATTGAACCGCAAGGCAATTTGCGCGGCGTGTTGTTTTTTGAAAAGCAAAACAACCGAACCTCGCTCGGCGGATTGACGTTCTCTGTTGTCGGCGTGACTAAACAGATCAACATCAACAACAACTGAACCGATTCAATCGTGACACCAACCGAAACCATACACAGTTACAAGGCAAATTCAGCGAACCCGCTGTATCACTTCTTTTGGGGCATTCGTTTTTTCTTTGCGGGATTGAGAATGCTGTTTCGCAATTCAGGCTTGGTCGCCTTATCGCTGGTTCCGATTGTGCTGACCGTTGTGTTGTTGCTGCTGCTGACGGTGGGCAGCGCGTGGCTGGTTGGGCAATTTGTTTCAGGCTGGTTTGTAGATGACTTAAAAATCCTGGCGCAACTCGTCACGTTGGCCCTGGCGATGTTGCTGAGCTACTTTCTTTACTTGCCGCTGGCGCGTGTGTTGCTGGCGCCGATTGCTGAAGCCATCAGCCGCAAAACGCATCTCTTGTACACTGGCCAAGCCGGCTTTGGCGCAGACGTGAACTGGCTGCGCGCGATGAAGGAAGGATTGAAGATCGCCTTTCTCCATCTTGTCGTCGGAGGCTTGGCGCTGGCCTTGAATTTTATTCCGCCTATTGGGCCGATCATCGGAATCATCATCGCCATTTCGCTTTGCGGATTGGACTTTCTGGATGTACCGCTTTCGGCGCGCGGCATTTCGTTCCGAAACAAACTTGGCGTCGTCTGGCAAAACAAATCCGTAGCCTTTGGATTTGGCGCCGCCAGTTATTTGATGCTGCTGATTCCGGGCGTGAATTTGCTGTCGTTGCCCGTTGGAGTCATCGGCGCGACTTTGTTGACTGACCAACTCAAGACGGATTGAAGCCGAAATCTGTTTATGGAGTTGGCGTCTTGCTGGAAAGTTCTTGGTGACGGCTGAAAAAATCTTTGACGATCAAACGGGCGTCGCGGCGTTCGACATCGGCTTCGTAATTCATCTGGCGCATTTCCTGATCGGTGACTTTGCCCGCCAGTCTTCCGATCAACGCGCGAAGTTCGGGATGGCGATTCAGCGTTTCCGTCCGCGCCACCGGCACAGCGTGATAGGGCGGGAAGTAGCGACGGTCATCTTCCAACGCGAACAAATCCAGCTTGGCGATCAACCCGTTGGTCGCATCGCCGGAAATCAAATCCACTTGCCGTTCAGCCAGCGCGCGATAGGTCAGCGATAAATTCATGGCCAACGGTGATTCCGCAAACTTCAAACCGTACGTTTGCACCAAACCTTTGTAGCCGTCTTCTCGATCCAGAAACGCCGAACCAAATCCGGCGCGCCAGGTTGGTGATTGTTTCGCCGCGTCGGAAATTGTTTTCAGCCCCAACCGCCGAGCATCTTCGCCACGAACCAGAATCACATACGTGTTGTTGAATCCCAGCGGCGCAAGCATCGCTCGTCCGGTGGCGGCGTAACTGGCGGCGACTCGCGCGTTGACTTCATTGCTGTCCAGCAAAACAGGTTGTTTGAATACCGCCGTCAACGCCGTGCCGGTGTATTCAACATAAAGATCAAGATCGCCCGCTCGCATTGCCGTTTCGCAAACCAGCGTGTCACCCAGATTGAGTTTGCGTTGAACCTTGAGAGAAGTATTTTGTTCAATCAACTGCGCCAGTATTTCGCCAAGAATGACCTGTTCGGTGAAATCTTTGGAGCCGATGACGATGCTGCCTGCAGAACGTTCTGACCACAATAAGCCGCCAACCAGCAACCCCAGCACAAGTAGGCCAGTCGTAGTTGCCAGCACAAACTTTGAAGATTTGCGCGAAGTTCGTTCCGGCGAAACCCATTGTTCGGTTTTGCCCAGCAGAAAATCCGCCAGCAACGCCAACACTGCCGCCGGAATCGCGCCAGCCAGAATCACTGTGCTGTCCACACTGGCGACGCCACGAAAGATGTATTCGCCCAAACCGCCCGCGCCAATCGCTGCGGCAATCGTCGCTGTGCCTACACCGACAACCGTTGCTACGCGAACTCCAGCCAAAATTGCCGGACGCGCCAACGGCAATTCGACTTGAAACAACAATTGCCGGTCTGTCATTCCCATGGCCAAACCGGCTTCGCGCACTGCCGCATCAACCGATTTCAAACCGCTGACCGTCGTTCGCATCACCGGCAACAACGCGTACAGAGTCAACACGATCAACGCGGCTTTGACTCCGATGCCGCCGATCACTGGCAGTGGAATCAGAAAGCCGAACATCGCCAAACTGGGAATCGTCTGGACGACGTTTGCCATTCCGATCAGTGGATTCCCCCAACGCGGACGCCGATACGCCAACACGCCGAGCGGAACGCCGACAGCCACAGCAACGCCTGTCGCCGCCAACACCAACGCCAGATGGCGCAATGTCGCTGCCAAAAACTCGCTGCTGTGATTGAGCCAAAACTCGAAAAGGCGCATAAGCAAAGAATGAAATCTGAATGATGAAGTAGGAAGGTAAGAAGTTAATTCATCATTCATC
>JAEUQP010001061.1 GCA_016789645.1 Acidobacteriota bacterium
GCCTTCGGATCGCGGACGCCGGTTGCCCAGAATGCCGTGCTGGCGCGGAGCAACTCCCGTAATCATGGTCGTGTGCGAAGGCCAGGTGATGGTCGGGAACACGCCTTCGATGCCTTCGGTCAATTCGCCTTCGCGCATCAAGCGGCGCAGGTTCGGAATCTTCAATCCCAGCTTGTCGCAATCGCGCAAGTACCGGTAATCCATTCCATCCACGGAAATGACCAGCACCGGACGACCGGTGCGGCGCAGCGATTGAGCAGATGACGGAAGTTCCGACGCCAAAATCAACAGACAGGCGAGTACAAAAATCATTCGCAAACAATTCATCATAATGAAGTCACGATAAAAAGCCGTAGCGAGAGTGTCAAACTTCGCTGCGGCTTTGATTGATCCGCATCTTGCCGGACGTGGTGAGGATTCCGCATGGTGTTGCCTGAGTTTTATATCCGGTAGACCTCAATCCCCCCGAATGCCGACTTGTGGAACTCCACCACCAGTTGATCTGTCTTGGCCGTTCAACTTGAAGAGTCATATAATCACGTCGTCCGAAAGGAATCTCAAAACCTGAAAGGGAGAAACTATGGAAGTCGTACTGACCATTCCTGATTCTATCGCGTTCGAAATTCAAAACAGAGGCAATGTGCTACTTTCCCGCCGTCTGTTGGAATTTGCAGCTATCCAGGCGCACGAAGCTGAATTGATTACCGAGCGCGATGTTATGGAAATGCTCGGTTTCGATTGCCGGGAAGAGTTGTACGAATTCTTCAAGGCGCACGATGTCAGGCAAAAGTACGCGCCGGAAGATTGGGAAAGGGAGCGCGCTACTGCCGCCGCTATCTTCGGCTCATGATTATCGTCTCCGACACCACGCCGATTCGTTACCTTGTCGAAATTGAAGAGGTTCATATTCTGAAAGAACTCTTTGGCAAGGTCATCATCCCGCAAGCGGTCTTCAACGAACTGCAACATCCAAAGACACCGCAGCCAGTCAAAGATTGGGCGGCAAATCATCCCGATTGGCTGGAAGTCAGGCAAGCCGACATCTCGCTTTTCACGCCACAAAGAAATCTTGACGCCGGAGAAATCGAAGCCTTTGCGCTAGCTGTCGAATTGAAAGCAACTGTGATTCTGCTTGATGACAGGCTGGTCACCCAAGAAGCGATACGGCTCAACATCGCATTCCTCGGTACGTTTACCATTCTCGAAGAAGCCGCCAAGAAAGACTTGCTCGATTTGCCGAACGCGGTAAGGAAAATGCGGCAAACTTCTTTTCGCTTACCGCCAGAGCAGCGGATTCAGACCATGCTTGAGCGCGACCGGCAGAGGAAGCAAGACGCAGGGATAACTTGAAGCACCAGCAATAACCAGCCCGCCGCCGGGGGCTTCCATCCGGTAGACCTCAATCGCCCCGAATGCCGACTTGTAGAACTCCACCGCCCGCGCGCTATTCCGAACCGACAGCATCAGCGCGAGCGAATATGCGATGAAAGTTGGCGTGTCTGCGTCTGTGCTCATATCTTCCTTGATCATCCGCGTTCCCGTAGCTGAATTAGTATTTGACTGAGACTTGCCGCAAGCAGTGACTGCTGAGAGCGAATTAAATCAGGGAGATCAATTTGCTCAGTTTGGTTTTCAAATGGAGATCTCCGAGTTCTGAGCATATAAAAACCATCTTGAGAAAGACTTATACGTGCAATTGCCGTAAAACTACTTCCTGGCTCAGCCCCACGAGCCGTTGGATGGCCAACCGCATCATTTCTTAGTCTCCGAATTTCCGTGAGTTTAGCGTCAGGTGTATAAGGCAAGTTGAGAGTGATGGCAATCCTGCTAACTGCATCCTGCTGAATTACTAATGCCTGCATAACTCCATAAGTTGCCAAGTACCACTCCCCATAATTCTCCCTCTCCTGTTTTTCTAAAAATGCGTCCAATGCGGTATCTGTATCACCAACAGCATCAAGCGAAGCGATAAGCTGAAAATAGTTGGCCAAATCCACTCTGTATTCATCATTTCGCACTGGCTCTACAATGAAATCTCGGAGTTCTTGTTCACGGGTTCCTACTTCTGACATAAGCCTCCCTGTTAAGAAATTAGCGATATGACAGAATAGAAATGAAGACTAATCCATTTCTGCTCTGTTTGCGGCCTTGCACAAAACGGTCTGTAAATTGTTGAATAATCCCATGATCGGGATTGCTATCTAAAGGAAACTCAATACTATCGGCAACCTTCACTGCTGTCCACCTTCTGCCTTCGCCTCTTCGGCTTTCTTCTTCAAATCGCCTTTCAGATGGTCGTTGTACCAGTCGAGGATGCGTTGGTGGTAATCCTTCACTTCTTCGATGGTCGAAGTCGGCATGCCGTGGCCGCCGTTGGTGTAGCTGACCCAGGCGACTTCTTTGCCCAGGCGGCGCAAGGCGTAATACATCTCCATCGCCTGGCGCGCGGGCACGTTGTGATCCTGTTCGCCGGTCATCAGCAGCAAAGGCGTTTTGATGCGGTCGGCGAACATAATGGCGGAATGCGCGATGTATTTTTGCGGCTGCTGCCACAGCGTAGCGCCGATGCGGTCCTGGCTCTTTTCAGGCGCGTGGATGTTGCGCACGCCCAGGCGCGGGCTGTCGGTGTAGAAGCTGACCATATTCACTTTGCCCGAAATGTTGATCGCCGCTTTGAAGCGGTTGGTTTGCGTGATCAGCAGGTTCGTGGCGTACCCGCCGTAACTCGTTCCTTGCACGCCCAAGCGTTCGGGGTCGGCGACGCCCATTTCGATCAGTTTGTTGGCGGCGGCGGTGACGCCTTTGACCCAGGCTTCGCCGGGGAAGCCCTGTTCCAAGTTGACCGAAGGCTGCACAACGGCGTAGCCGTTATTGGTCAGCACGTTGATCGTCCCCTGAAACGTGTCGTCGAAGAACTGTTCGTAGATGTTGAAGACGGTCGGATATTTTTTGCCCGGCTCGTAATCCACCGGGTAATACACCACGCCGTAGCTGCGCGTGCCGTCTACGTCGAGGTAAGAAATCAGTTCAGTTTTGCTCAGGCGTTTGTTTTTTAGTTGCGGATTGGCGTCGGTCAAGCGGCGGATGTTCTTGAACGCGGCATCGGCGGCAAACAGATCAGCCGGGCGATTACCTTCGGCGGCGCTGAAGACGAAGGTTTTGCCATCTTTCGACAACCGGAAATTGGAATAGATGCGCACGTCTTTGACCAGGTCGGTCATTTGCTTGCTGGCGCGGTTGTATTTCGCGAGGCCGCGCTCCCACTTCGTGCGCGAAGCGTAGGTCAGGTAGATGTCGTCACCGTTCCATTCGATGACCTGATAACGCGGCGCTTCTTTGTCCTCTTCGTTCATCTTCAGGAAGTTCTCTTTCGCGCCCGTTGCCGCATCCACCAGCCATAAACCTTCTTTGTTCGAAGCAATCAACCAATCGCCTTTGGCGCTCAGGCGCACGGCGCTAAACCGCTCCTTCTCGCTCTTTTTCTCTCCATCCCTCTTTCCCTCCGTCTCTACATCCTTCTTCCCGGTGAGTTGGCGCGCTTCCTTGTCATCCACCGAAGCCGTGAACAGGTTGCCGTCTTTGGCGTAAGCGTAATGCCGTCCGTCACGCGACCAGATCAGCGAGATGCCTTTGGTGGATTTGAGCAGCGTGCGGGTTTCGCCTCCGGCAATGGGTTTGGCCATCAACTGATTTTCGCTGCCGAAGATCACGTCGTAATCGGTCTTTTTGGTGATGTCTTCCTGGTAAGTGACGAGCGCGCCGTCTTCGCTGAGGTCGTAAGAATTGAGCTTTGTCTGCGCGATCACGTCGCGCGTCTCGCCCGACTTCAGGTCGTAAGCTGCGAGCGAACGCATCGCCGCCATGCGTCGCAACTCATCCCAAGCCAGAAACGGCTCTTTCGTTGAGTGGACGACGACTGTGGCTTTGGTTTCGGCCAGGAAGCGTTCGTGAGCTTGTTTGCGCCATTCCGCCGGGCGCAACGTCAACAGCAATTGATCGCCTGTTGGCGTCCAAATCAGTTCGGAGTTTCCTGCAACCATTTTGGCC
>JAEUQP010001064.1 GCA_016789645.1 Acidobacteriota bacterium
GTCGTTTCGACACGATCCACCAGGTATTCGGTCAAATACTCTTCAGGAATCGCGCCGCCTTCGAAATTGATCATGTGGTTGCGATTGAACCCGGAAGCAATCTTTTGCTCCGTCGTCGCATTGGGCAACAAATCCCCAGCCAGTTGTTCAATCGTGAATTGATCGAAAGGTTTGTTGTCGTTGAACGATTTGATGACCCAATCGCGCCACGGCCACATGTCGCGATGGCTGTCTATGTGATAACCGTGCGTGTCGGCGTACCGCGCCAGATCGAGCCAGTGCAGCGCCATCTTTTCGCCATACCGGGGCGAAGCCAGCAATCGGTCAACAACTTTTTCGTATGCGTTCGGCGATTGATCGGCCAGAAATGCGTCCACTTCGGCAGGCGTGGGCGGCAAGCCGGTCAAATCCAGCGACACGCGGCGAATCAACGTCGCGCGATCAGCTTCGGGCGAAGGTTTCAAGCCTTCTTTTTCCAATCGCGCCAACACAAACGCATCAATAGGATTGGGCGGATTTTTCACCCAGGCTTTGTTCGTCACCGCCGGAACTTCAGGACGTTTGGGCGCGATGAACGCCCAGTGCTCGTTCCAGTGCGCGCCTTCGTCAATCCAGCGTTTGACCAGTTCGATTTGTTTGTCCGTCAGTTTGTGGCCGCTGGCCGCCGGAGGCATGACCGCGTTCGGGTCTTTGGTGATGATGCGTTTGACCAGCCGCGATTCGGCAGCATTGCCCGCGACGATCACGCCGGGTTTGGCGAATGCGCCGTCTTTCGTATCGAGCCGCAATTTGGCTTTGCGCGTCGCATCATCGGGGCCGTGACAGGCAAAGCAATTGTCCGAAAGAATCGGACGAATTTCTCGATTGAAATCTACCGAGCCGGCTTTTGATTGCGGCGATCCATCGGCAGAGACCCCACCCAAAAATTGATTGAGACAGAATGCGGCAACCGTAGCGACAACGGCGAACAGAGTAAACTTCCGCTTCACGTGTAGTGACCTCCGGCGAAACATTGCAGTTGATGGTTTTGATTCGAAAATTGCAGGCGGAACGACTGGTAATACCAGTCGGCAAAAATATACGCCGAGTCCGGCGCAATGGCCAGACTCGGCGTAAAAATAAGCTCTCGGTTTCCAGGTTCGGCGACTTACGGCGCGAAGTAGCCGGAGACGTCAATCACCGCGTGGGTAGTCGTGAATGCGAACATCTTGAAGGCGCCGTCCGTCCCCAAACCTACGGTGAAATACCGGTTGAAAATGGAGCCCGCCGCGTAGTTCGACGTTGCCACCAAAGGCCGCGTCGCGTTGCTCGGCCAGAAGGTCAGGAAGCCTCCCGAAGCGGGCAGCACCACCGTCACGTTGCCAACGATGGCTTGCGCCGAAGCCGCAATCGTGCAGACGCCCCGCGCCGCTTGCGAAGTCTCTGCGCCTGCGGCCAGCGGAGTTCCCGGCGTGAAGCAGCCCGGTTCGCTCGGGCGCGTGTCCAGCAACCGCGTCGGCGTCAGCGAATTGAACAGCAATCCCGTTCCGTTCACATCCACCGCGTCGGGACTGAAATAGCCCAGCACGTCCACCACCAGATGCGTCGTCGCCAACGTGTAGATTTTGAATTGCCCTGTCGGCGACAACCCGACGGTAAACGGCGAATTGAGAATTTCGCCGGGGTCGTAATTGCCGCTGGCGATCAGCGGACGCGTCGCGTTGGCGGGGAAAAACGTCAGGAAGCCGCCGCCCGCCGGATTGACCGTCGTTGCGTTGCCGACCAGCGCCAGCGCCGTTGAAGGAATCGTCACGCCATTGCACGTGCCCGTGCCTTGTTGCGTGAATTCGGTGTTGCCCGCGATGGGCGCGCCCGGCGTGAAACAGCCCGGTTCGCTCGGACGCGTTTCCAGCAACCGAATCGGCGATGGCAGCGGATGGAAATACAATCCGCCCGTCGCTGGCGGCGCGTAATAGCCCGTGATGTCCATCACGACGTGCGAAGTCGTGAAAGCGAAAATTTTCAGCGAGCCATCGGCGTTGCCCAGGCCTACCGTAAACACGTTGTTGAGAATTTCGCCCGCCGCGTAGTTGGTGTTGGCGACCAAAGGCTGCGTCGCGTCGCTGGGATAAATCGTCAGGTAACCTCCGGCGGGAGGCGCGACAACCGTGACGTTGCCCGTCACCGCCCGAGCCGCTGCCGGAATGCCACACGTGCCGCGCGCCAACTGCGTCAATGATGTGCCGCCTGCGATGGCTGCGCCCGGCGTGAAACAGCCCGATTCGCCCGTCCGCGTATCCAGCAATCGCACCGGAGCCGCCAACGGATAAAACATCAAACTGTTCGGGCCGCTGCCGCTGATGACGACGGTATACGCGCGCGTGCCCATACAGCCGTTGTTGTCGGTGGCCTTGATGGTGAAGTTGTAAATGCCCGCCAGCGTCGGCGTGCCGGAAATCGAATTGCCGACCAGATTCAACCCATTGGGCAAACTGCCCGCGCTGACCGTGAAGGAATACGGCGAAGTCCCGCCGCTGGCGCTCAAGGTCTGCGTCGGATAGGCCACACTGACAAACCCATTCGGCATGCTCGACGGATTGACGGTGATCGCTCCGCACGGCGAATTGATCACCAACGAATAAGCCTGCTCGCCAAAACATGAGGTGGTGTTATCGGTAGCCCGAACGGTGAAATTGAACGTGCCAAACACGGTTGGTGTGCCGCTAATCAATCCTGCGCCATCCATCATCATTCCATTCGGCAACGCTCCCACCGGCATGGTGAAGGTGTAAGGCGTGACGCCTCCGCTGGCCATCAACTGCGTGGTGGGATACGGCGTCCCGGCAGTTCCCGGCGTCAACGTGTTCGGCGAAATCGTGATTCCGCAACCAAGCTGAATTTCCCACAATCCACGACCGTGCGTGGCAATGCGCAAGATGCGATTGGCTTGCTGAATCTTCATGTCAAAGACGGCGACACGCGGCAATCCCAATCCGAACGGCAACCAGGTCGCTCCGCTGTCAACCGAGCGATAGACGCCGATGTCCGTTCCCGCGTAAATGTGAGCCGGATTGGCGGGATCAATCGCCATGGCGTTGACTGGAACATCGGGAATTCCATTGCTCGGAACACATATGATGCAGCCGCCCAAAGCCGTCCAGGTTGGAGTGGCGCTGCTCAGATTGGTGGTTTTCCATATAGGGCCAGCGGCGAGGCGGTATGAAGAATAGCCAACATACGCGACATCAGAATTGGTAGGGTCAATAACGATACGGCCTACAAACACTGAAGGCATGCTCGCACCAGTGATGTTGGTAAGCGTAGAAGAGCCTGTTGTGGTTCGCCAAATCGTTCCGTTTCGCAAACCGACGATGCGAACGTTGTCGTTTGACGGGGCAATGCTGATGGCCGTGATCGCCTGCCCGGAAACGATCGGCTCCTGGCTAACTTTGGTCATTGTCGTTCCACCGTTGGAAGAGCGGTACAGCACATCCGAACCGAAATACAGCGTATTTGGGTTGCCCGGCCCCAACGCCATCGGCGCATAAAACAAAATCGCCGTCGCCGAACAGGTCATGCCATTCGGCGTCGAGCCGCCAAATCCGCAGCCGAAAAACGTCCAGCCGTTGTCCACAGCGTTGGCGACGTTCGTCACTCGCGCATAGCCCATGGCGTTCGTCTGGTTGAAGTAAGTGTGGTACATCGTAACGTTGGTGGTGTTGACGGCATTCTTGTCAATCAATGCGTACCCGCCATCGCCGAAATCCGCACGCGTCCATGTGTCGTTCGGCTGCAGGAAGTTGGTGCCATTATCCTGAGTGCCACCGATGGTGAAGCGAGGGTCAGTCGGATGCACATCCAGGCTTTGGAATTGCGTCGCCATAAAGCCCGCGATGTTCATGCTCGTCCACGAAGCTCCGTTGTTCGTGGATTTGTAAATGCCGCCGTCTGTTCCGATCCAGGCTTGAGTCGGATCAGAAGGAGCAAAAGTCGCCGCGTGATTGTCGGCGTGAACTCCGCTGGCGACGTTGGTGAAGTTTGTGCCGCCATTTGTCGAACGTGCGATCAACCGCGAACTGGCTCCGGTAACGTTTCCTCCGATCAACACGACGTTCGCGTCGTTGGGCGCAACCGCCAGCGAAATGTTGTATCCGCATTGGCTTCCACAAAACCCTGTCGCCGCCGTCAGCGGCATTGACCACGTAGCACCACCGTCCGTGGATTTTCGCAGGTTGCCGTTGGATGTCCCGTCAGCTTCATAAATCGTTACTGTCCCGCCGGACGAATGCAGGGCCAGTTCCGAACGAACGCTGTTGAGCGTCAACGTACGCGTGAAGGTCGGATTCGTTGCCAGTGCATCGGTTGAAAGGTAAATACCGCCACCGCTAGCAGATGACGCATTGACTGTGACCAGAACTCGATTGGGATTCGCCGGGTCCATCGCCACGTCCACGTGGCTGAAATTCCCGGCAGTCGTCATTTGCGTAAAAGTGCAAGTCGTGGTCGCGTTGGTCGAACGAAACAAGCCGCGATTTTCTGAATCTGAAACCTGAGAACATCCCATACCACTAACGCCTGAAGTGGTGCTAACAAAGATCGTATTTGGATCGGTTGGATGAACAACAATTCTACCAATGGAACGCCCCTGAAAAACTGATCCGATTACTGAATGAGAATTAAACGGCCCATTCAACACCGGAGTGGTGTCAGCGGTATTAATGCGATACACGCCTACGCCAAAAAAGCTGTCACAGGAACTGTTTGGTTCGCCCGTGCCCACGTAAACGATGGTCGGATCAGACGGCGCAATGGCAATCGAACCGATTGCCAACGACAGAGCGGAATCGAAAATTGCCGTCCAACTGGCTCCACCATTGAGGGTGCGATACACGCCCCCCTGAGCCGTTCCGACATAAACAATGTTTGGATTGGTCGGATGCACGGCGATGGCTGTGGTGCGTCCGCTGACAGCGGTTGAAACGCCTTCCGTTTGTCCATTGGGAATCGGCGACGGCCCAATTTCCGTCCAGGTGGTCTGGTTCAGCAGC
>JAEUQP010001075.1 GCA_016789645.1 Acidobacteriota bacterium
GGAAAAAGGGCTTTGCAGCGAGCGATCATTGCAATGCCCTTTTTGCTTCTTAACAACCGGAATCATCTTTATGGCAACTCCACTAACCCGCGTCGAAATTGTTCAAAACCGATTCAACGATTACCTGGCAACCGCTCAACCTACTGTCCGAAAGCTTTCGCCGGATGAACAACTACGCCCAAACAGTTCGCTGACGGCCAAACAGGCGCTGGAACTGTTTGAAGACCAAGTCATCAGCCGATTGTTGGATGTCGCTTCGCGCGAACTGAAAAAACGCAATGAAGGGTTTTACACCATCGGCAGCGCAGGCCACGAAAACAACGCCGTCATCGGAGCGTTGCTCCGATTGAATGATCCCTGTTTTTTGCATTACCGATCCGGCGGATTGATGGCGGCGCGTTCGCGCAAAGCAGGCGTGGATATGATCTTCGACACCTTGTTGTCGTTTTGCGCGTCCAAAGACGATCCGATTTCCGAAGGTCGCCACAAAGTCTGGGGCAGCCGCACGATGTGGGTTCCTCCGCAAACCAGCACGATTGCTTCGCACTTGCCCAAAGCCGCTGGGCTGGCGTTTTCACTGCGAACCGCTCGACGAATCGGCAAAGCCGAAGAGTTAAGCGATGATTCGATTGTACTGGCTTCGTTCGGAGACGCTTCGGCCAATCACGCGACAGCGTTGGCTGGCATCAACTCCGCACGGTACGCCATTCGCCGAGGCGGTGCGGCTCCGGTGATTTTCCTTTGCGAAGACAACGGCATAGGCATTTCCGTTTCGACGCCGAACAACTGGATTCACGATTCGTTCTGCAATCAACCGCACCTGCATTATTTCGAAGCCAAAGGCGAATTGGATGAAGTCTTCGACACGGTCAGCCAAGCGATCACGACTTGTCGGCAATTGCGCCAGCCTGTGTTTTTGCATCTGCACACAACTCGGTTGTGGGGACACGCCGGAACCGATGTCGAAACGACGTATCGCACGTTAGCCGAAATCGAAGCCGAAGAAGCCAAAGACCCATTGCTGGCAAATGCCCGATGTTTGATCGAAACCGGCGCGGCTTCTCCAAGTGAATTACAAGCCATCGTTGCCGACGTGCAATCGCGCATTGACGAAGCAATGGAAGAAGCCATTCGCCGTCCGAAGCTGACCACCGTCGCCGAAATCATCGCGCCGCTTGCGCCTTTTGACGAAGCTGCAATTCGCGCGACGGCTTCAACCCAGGCCACCGTCGAAGCGCGCGCCAAATTGTTCGACAACGCTTTGCCGGAACAAACCACAACGCCAACCAAACGAACGATGGGCGCGCACATCAATTCGGCGCTGGCCGATGAAATGCTGCGCTTTCCCGAAGTTCAGGCTTTCGGCGAAGACGTAGGCAAAAAAGGCGGCGTGTATTACGTGACGGCTGGACTGCAAAAGAAATTCGGCATCGGACGTTGCTTCGACACCTTGCTGGACGAAACGACGATCCTTGGCACGGCGCAAGGCGCGGCGATGATCGGGATGATGCCGATTCCCGAAATTCAGTATCTGGCGTATCTGCACAACGCGCTGGATCAAATTCGCGGCGAAGCCTGTTCGCTGCAATTCTTTTCGTCGGGAAAGTTTTCAAACCCTATGGTTGTGCGCGTGCAAGGGCTGGCATATCAAAAAGGCTTCGGCGGCCATTTCCACAACGACAATTCGATTGGCGCGTTGCGCGACATTCCGGGCTTGTTGCTGGCCACGCCTTCACGCGGAGACGATGCAGCGCGAATGTTGCGCGGGCTGGTCGCCACGGCAAAAAGCTGCGGTCGCGTCGGAGTCTTTCTGGAACCGATTGCGCTGTATCACGAAAAAGATTTGTACGCGGACGGCGACGGTTTGTGGCTGAGCGATTACCCCGCGCCAAATGGTGAAGACGCGATGCTGTTGCCCGGCGAAGTCGGCGTCTACAACTCCGAAGCCAGCGACGCGCTGATTGTCAGTTACGCCAACGGGTTGCGGCTGAGTTTGCGCGCGGCAAAACGGTTGAAAGACGAACACGGCATCAACGCGCGCGTGTTGGATTTGCGCTGGCTGAATCCTCTGCCCATGGAAGCCGTGAAAAAGCACGCCGACGAATGCGGCAAAGTCATCGTCGCCGACGAATGCCGCGCCACCGGCGGAGGCATCGCCGATACAGTGATCGCTTCGCTGACCGAAGACGGTTTTGAAGGCCGCATGAATTCGGTTCGCGCCGTGGATTCGTATGTGCCATTAGCTGCCGCAGCAAATCTGGTATTGATGTCCGAACAGCAGATTTTCGAAGCGGTAAAAGGAATTGTGTAAGCCACATTGAAAGCAGCCCGCCAAAACGGACGGTAAGCCGATCAACCAATCAGCCCGCGAAGACAACGACAAGCAGGTAATGAAAACAGCCCGCGAAAGCGGGCGGTAGCGTAAAGCCTGGGGTGAAGGCGAAGCCGTAACCCCAGGTAAGCAACCAATTCGATGGTTAGCCTGCGACAGCAGGCGACAGAGATTCTTTGTTTTCCCGTCATTCACGGAGAACTGCCGCCCGCTTTCGCGGGCTTGGGTTTAATGGCCTCGGTTCCCCAGGGTTTCGCGCAATTGCGCTACACCCTGGGCTTTATGCTCTTGTCATTACCCACATTTGTCGCATTTCGCGATTTTTGCCATTTGCCCTGAAAGGGCTGTGGATATTAGCCGGTGGTGAAGGCTTTGCGAAACCACCGGAACGGCGCGACATATAGTTTCCAGCCCTGAAAGGGCGACGGACCAGGCTTCGTCCGACGCCCTTTCAGGGCTGGGAGAGGACTTTGCCCATTGTTTCCGGTGGTTGCGCTGCGCTCACCACCGGCTAATATCCGCTGCGCCTCCAGCGCAAAGAAAAAGATTTGGATAATGACAAGGCTTAATGCTGTCGCCCGCCTTCGCGGGCTGTGATTTCTCTCTTAGTCCACACCTTCCATCGCCTGCAACAGAAGGGCATAGTTGTTCGACACGGTAATGGTCGAAGGGTGCTCCGCCCCCAGGCTCGCGGTAAAGATTGCCACCGCACGCCGCATCAACGGCTCCGCCTCCGCCAGACGGTTCATGGCCTTCAGCAACGCAGCCAGATTGTTTAAATGGGTGCCAACATTGGGATGATTGGAACCAAACCTCTCCTCTGCGATTTCCAGGGCGTGTTGCCTCACCGACTCCGCCTCTGAAAACCGATCCATATCTTTGAGTAATGCTGCCAAAGTGTTGAGGTAGAGATCAATATCGTGATAGTCAGAGTCGGATGGCCCTTCAGCTATTTCCAGGGCACGTAATATTAACGGCTCCGCCTCTGGTAACCGATTCATATCCTTTAGCAAAGCCGCCAGATTATTGAGATAAATACCAACCTGAGGATGGTTAGGAGCGAAGCTCTGTTCAGCGATTTTTAGTGCCTGTCGCATCAATTGCTCTGCCTCTGATTGCCGATCAGTGAGTTGTAACAATGACGCCAAATTGCTTAACACTACGCCAACACTTGGGTCTTCTTGGCTGAAACTCTGCCCGCTTACTTCCACCGCCAAGCGATACAGCGGTTCCGCTTCAATAAATTGCGCGCGCTCAGCCAGGTAATGCCCTGCTTGGTTGAGCAGTCTTGAGGCTTGCCTGAATCCAAAGCGATACCGTGCAATAGTTATCGCCAGTGACTGAGCATGTGGAAGCAACAGTCTGCACGTCTCCCAATTATCAAATTCGACATCTGGAAATGCCGCATCCACCGCGCGAACGACGCGTTCTGCCCACATTCGCTCCGCCTCTTGGCCCATCTCCGCTTTCAGAACTTCCTGAACCAGGCGGTGGAGACTGATCGTTTTCGTTTCCGGGTCAGATTGAAGCAACGAAAACCTGCCCGCTTCGGCAATTGCCCGAATCAATTCGACGGGTTTGTCGGCAATCGCGCTCAAAGCTTCGCCCAACTCGCCGCTGCCGTCGCGGAAGATTTCGTGCGGAATGGCATCAGATTCCAGAAAGGCGCAGACCCGCAACAGGTCGGCGGCAGCTTCGCTGGCTTCGGCCACTTTTTTGAAGGCCAGCGTAAACGTGACCGTGACCGAAGGATGATCCTGAGTCAGCCCGCCCCGGTGAGCAAGCAGCGTCGCCCGCTCGGTTTGGTAAAGATTCAGGTAGGTTTCGATGCTGGATTGCATTTCGCCGATAAAGGCGGCGGCTTGATCCAGCGCCAGCGGCAATCCATCCAGTTCTTTCGACAACGCTTCTGCCTGCGCGCGCAAATTGGGAAGCGTAGATTCCAGCGGCTCATCTGCTTTCAGCTTTCCTGTTTTTCTCAGCAGAAAGAACGCGCCTTCGGCTGGCTCCATCTTGTTCACGACGTTTCGGACGGCGAAGTCTCCGGCGTAGCTGGCGCGGGTCGTCAGCAAGACGTGTCCGTTGTGTTGCGGCGGCAAAAACTCGCCCGTCATTTCCAATTCGTCGGCGTTATCCAGAATCAGCAACCAGCCGGAATTGCTTGCCAGCCAACGCTTGACCGCCGCGACGGTTTCGCTCTGATCCGGGGCATTCTGTTCCGGCAGGTCGAGCAGCGCGGCGATGGCGACAAAGTCCGTCACCAGCGATTCGCGCGTATGCGCCTTCGCCCACAACACGGTCGGGTAAGAATTTTGATAGCGGTAAGCAAATTCGGCGGCGGCCTGAGTTTTGCCAATGCCGCCAAGCCCATTCAGAGCCTGAACCCGTTCGCCGTTACTGAAGCTGTCATGAATGTTCGTCAGAATGTCGTCGCGCCCGGTGAAGAATTTGTTTCGAGCAAAGGGAAGATTGAAAAGCCTGGCCGGTTTGCCATCCGCAGAAGCAGGCTCGTCCCAGATGCGGCCATTCTTCATTCGCTGGAACAAGGCCGGAACCCAGCCGTCAACTCGTTCCCGAACCTCGCCGCGAGCTACGGCCATCGCCCGGTCAATCTGGCCGTCTTTCAGCAGTTCGCGGAAAAACACAGGCATCGTTCGTTTGACGGTCGCCATGTCAATTTTGCCTTGCATCGCCAGCACGGCGGGAACTCCGGCTTCGGCAAGTTTCGGCGCCAGAGCTATTGGCGCGGTTTCGCTTCTGTTTCCGTCTTCTGTCCCGGCGCTTTCGCACGAAGCCAGCACCACCAAGCGCGGCACTTCGGTCAACTCGTAAATTCTGTCGGCAAAGTCTTTGGCGGGAATTTTGTCGGTCGTTCCGTCTTCGTTTTGCAGCAGCAAGTATGGAATCTTCGCGCGGGAAATTTCTCCATGGCAAACCAGATACAAGATGTCTATGCCAGCGCGAATGGCTTCGATCAGCCGATTGAGCGTCAGCGGAGCATCGTTGCCAATGCTCTCTGGTTTCAATTCAGCCAGCGATTCGCGCGCTTGCTCCAACTCCACGTTGACCGCCGCCAGTTTGTGTTTGGCCAAATCCGTTGGCGAAGCGACAGCAATCAAGGCCTTCAGCTCCGTTTTGGGTCGCGGTTTGATGACACGCCAATCTCGGCTGAGGATAAATCGCGAAAAGACGATGCGCTCTGAAGTCGCCAACTTGCCGCCGGTTTTTGGATCGCGCAGCAATTCCCACCCGATGCCATGCAGTTCCGGCAAGCTGGGGCCAATCTGAATTCGCAATCGGATTTCCATGCCGCGACTCTCAAACGCGGCTTTCGATTCGCTGAACCGTTCGCGAATGTCGGCGGAGGCAAAGACATACTCCGCCAGCTTTTGGCC
>JAEUQP010001077.1 GCA_016789645.1 Acidobacteriota bacterium
GCCAGCAACACGGCCAGCGCAACTCCGAACGCCAATGGGAGGCGGGTGTCGGCTTTGACCAGCAGGTAATAATGCAGCACTCCGGCAATCGGCGCTAAGTACGCCAGTTTGTGCAATCGGTTCCAGCGTTGGCCGCCCAGCCGTTTGACCATCTTGTTGGTGGAAGTCACCGCCAGCGGAATCATCAACACAAACGCCAGCATTCCCAAAAAGATGAACGGGCGTTTGAGCGTGTCTGCGGCAATTGCGCGCAGGTTGAACCATTTGTCGAACCACGTGTACGACAGCAGATGCAGGCAGCCGTAAAAGAAGGCGTACAGACCCAGCATGCGGCGAAACTGCACCATCCACGGCAATCCCAACAGCTTTCGCAACGGAGTCACCGCCAGCGTCAGCAGCAAAAACACCAGCGTCAACGTGCCGGTCGTGCGCAGCACGAATTCCTGTGGATTGGTTCCCAGCCGATGATGAAACGCATCCCACAGGATCAGCGAAAACGGAACAGCGGCGTTGGTGAAGACGGCGAATTTGGCAAATTTGATGTCCATTGGTCAGTTCACAGTTCGCAGTTCACGGTTCACAGTTCGTCGGCTGAAGCGTTTGCTGCGAACTGTGAACTGTGAACTAAAAATTAGCTTTCAAATCCATTCCCGCGTACATGCTGGCGACCTGGTCGCCGTAGCCGTTGAACATCAGTGTGTCGCGCAAACCGAATTCGCCAATGCGGCGTTCGGTCGCCTGCGTCCAACGCGGATGCGAAACCTTCGGATTGACGTTCGAGTAAAACCCGTATTCGTCCGACGCGGCGGCAGTCCAGGTGGATGTCGGTTGATCGCGCACCAGCAAAATCTTGACGATGGATTTGATGCTTTTGAACCCGTATTTCCACGGCACAACCAATCGCAACGGAGCGCCGTTTTGTGGCAACAGCATCTTGCCGTACAGCCCTGCGGCCAGCAGCGTCAATGGATGTTGGGCTTCGTCCAATCGCAACCCTTCGATGTAAGGCCAATCCAGCACATCGGTTTTCTGGTTGGGCATGCGATCGGGATCGTACAGCGTGAAGAATTTGACGTAACGCGCATCGCCCATCGGTTCGACCTGTTTCAGCAATTCGGCCAGCGGAAATCCCATCCAGGGAATCACCATGCTCCAGGCTTCGACGCAGCGAAACCGATACACGCGATCTTCCAGCGGAGCCAGTTTCAAAATGTCGTCCAGATCGAATGTCTTCGGTTTATGAACCAGACCGCCGACTTCGACTGTCCACGGTCGCGTGACGAAGTTTTTGGCGCGCCGAGCGACGCCTTCCTTGCTGGTCGTGAATTCGTAAAAGTTGTTGTAATTCGTGATGTCGGCAAAATCGTTGGCGGCTTCTCCTTCGGCGGTGAAATAGCCTTGCTTGGCCTGCAACTCTTCCGGGCTGAGCTTTTTCACTTCCAGGTTCGGCGGATTCAATTTGCGATACAACAATCCGGTGGCGGTGGTGGTGCCGGCCAAAATTCCCGCCCGAATGAAATTGCGACGATTCCAGTAATTCTTTTCGTCGGTGATTTCGCTGCTTTTGATGTCGTCCGAATCTTTGATCAGCATTGTGGTTCCTCCGCCCGGCTTTCGATGCTCGGCTTCAAATGCCTCGCTTAAAATGAATGACCAGCCGCCGGGATATTATTCCATCCGTGCCGCGAATGCCTCCTGATCGCAACCGGCTTCGGGCTATAATCGCCGCTCGGAAATTACGATTCTGCATTCACAACGGATTTCATGTCTTCTGTCCAGGAATTGCTGCAACAGTCTGTCGCCCAACTGAAAGCGAGTTTACTCGACAACGGCGAAGCTTTGCCAAAGGGCTTGCTCGAAGCGTTGGAAAACGACCGGAGACAAGGCGCGCGCGATCTGGCGGCAAAGCTGCGCGCGCGCCAGTCGGAAAATCGCGCCGAAGGGCAGCGGCTCCGGCATTTGCTGAAGTTTGAAATGGAATTGTGGCAGCAGGGATTCGCGCAAATTGCCGGAGTGGACGAAGCAGGCGTTGGGCCGTTGGCCGGGCCGGTGGTTGCCGGAGCGGCGATCTTGCCGCGCGATTACAAGCTGCGTGAATTGAATGATTCCAAAAAACTCGACGAAGCGACGCGCGATGCGTTGGCCGAACGAATCAAAGTTGACGCTGTCGCCTGGGCGATTGGCGTCGCTGAGGTCGAAGAAATTGACCGGCTGAACATTTATCGCGCCGGGTTGCTGGCAATGCGTCGCGCGGTGGAAAGCTTGAACTGCAATGCTGATTTTTTACTGGTAGACGCGCGCAAGATTCCTGATCTGATGATTCCGCAGCGAGGCATTGTTCGCGGAGACGCGCAATCGGCCAGCATCGCGGCGGCTTCGATTCTGGCCAAAACCACGCGCGACGCCATGATGCTGGAATTGGATCGGCAATTTCCCGGCTATGGGTTGGCGGGACACAAAGGCTATCCGACGCCGGAACATTTGGCAGTGCTGCGAAGACTCGGAGCTTCGCCGATTCATCGCCGCAGCTTTCGTCCAGTGCGCGAAGTGTTGGGACTAGACCCAACACAGGAATCTTTGTTTGATTGAAGTCATGGCAACACCACAAATGGCAACAGTTACTGGTTCGTTGATTGACCCGCGCGATGCGATTGGGTTCGTGCTCAGGCTTGGCCGTGCGCTGCACAGGTATGGGTATCCGGCGCACCGACTGGAAGAGGTCATGAGCCGCGCCGCCGACCGATTGCGGCTGACCGGGCAATTCTTTTCCACGCCGACTTCGATTTTTGCGTCGTTTGGCAAACAGGAAGAACA
>JAEUQP010001079.1 GCA_016789645.1 Acidobacteriota bacterium
ACAGCGTGAAGAGCGCGTCAACCAGGGCGGCAACGGCAATCCGACGGGCGCGATCACTTCCCAACCAGAGCGCACCGTCGTGCATGGCGTGCAATTCCAAACCACCAAACAATGGAACGACCGTAACAGCCTGGTGATCGGTGGTGATTTTTATTACGACCGCGTGCGCACCGACTCTTATTCGCTCAATCCGGTTAGCGGCGTTGCCACAGTCGTGCGCGGACGCGTGCCGGACAGAGCCCGCTATTACAACGGCGGCGTGTATGTGCAGGACGTATTCACCGTTATTCCGAAACGATTGCGCTTGGTCGGAGCCTTGCGGTACGGAGCGGTCAGCTACGAATCGCAGGCCAGCTATTCGCCGCTGGTCAACGGGCAACCGTTGTGGCCGAACGACTCCCTTACAGCGGATGCACTGACGCCGCGTGTTGGTGCGGTGCTCACTATTGTTGAAGGGTTGAACATTTCCGGACAGGTTAGCCGCGGATTCCGCGCGCCGCACATCACCGATTTGGGCACGCTCGGTTTGACCGGCAATGGATTCGAAGCGAACGCCGCCGATCTGGCTGGCCGAGGCGCAACCGTCGGCGCATCGGCTGCTGCGACAGCGGTTTCGACCGGCGTTCCCGTTCAACAATTGAAACCGGAAACGACCTGGACGTATGAAGGCGGCATTCACCTGCACCGCAGCCGAATTGACATTGACATCAATGGCTTCGTCAACGACATCAGAGACAACATTTCAGTTCAGACGCTGATTCTGCCGCAAGGCGCGGTTGGTTTGCAGCTTGGCGACCAACGCGTCACTTCGCAAAACACGAACGGAGCCATCTTCGTGCCGGCTTCGACCAACCCGGTGTTGATTCGCGCCAACCTGGACAAGGCGCGCATTTACGGCATCGAACAGAAGTTCGATTTGAGAATTTCGCGCAATTGGACGTTGGGCCAGAATTTCACCTATTTGCACGCCGAAGACGAACGCACCAAGTTGCCACCGAACATCGAAGGCGGAACGCCTGCTCCGCAAGGGTATTTCCGCGTCCGGTATGAACCTGCACGCGGTCGTTTCTGGATCGAGCCGTACATTTACGGCGCACGCAGGCAAACTCGCTTGTCCACACTTGACCTGGAAGATCGGCGTACCGGCGCTCCGCGCACGCGCGCGTCCATTGCCAATTTCTTCAACCGTGGCGCTGCCGTCCGTGGATTGATTGCCCCTGGCCCTGACGGTCGTTTGGGCACGGCAGACGACACGCTGAAACCAACCGGCGAAACTCTGGCGCAAGTGCAAAACCGCATGCTCGGCAACGCGGCCAGCGCAACGCTCTATCCGTACATTCCGGGTTTTATGACCATCAATGTGCGCGGAGGTTTCCGCATTGGCGAAAATCATGACGTGATTCTCGATTTCGAAAATCTCAATGACAAAAACTATCGTGGCATCAGTTGGGGAATGGATGCGCCGGGTCGCAGTTTCGGCTTCCGATATAACTACCGATTCTGATGGTTTTGTGAAACTTGAAAAGAGCGGCAAATGCTGACCGCGCATTTTCCATCTCACTGTCGAGCGTTCACGCTCTCGCCGGTTAAGGCGGAAACCATTCGCCGAAACTATCACCGAGCGAGATCATTTTTTCCTGGGAACCCAGATGAGAACTTTCATCGCCATAGAAATTCCGGCGGCAATCAAAACCGAACTGACGAAGCTACAGGCAGAATTGCGTCGAACCGGCGCGGATGTCGGCTGGACAAATCCCAACAACATTCATCTGACGTTGCGATTTCTCGGCGAAATCGAAGAGGTTCGGCTGACAGAGTTGAAACGGCTTTGCGCGGAAATCGCCACGCAATTCCAACCATTCACCTTGCGATTGAAAGACACGGGCTGCTTTCCGAACTTCAAACAGCCGCGTGTGTTGTGGGTGGGTTTGGCGGGCGAAATTTCCATCGCGCAGGAACTGCAGCAACGATTGGAAGCCGGATTGACGGCGCTTGGTTTCGATCCTGAAGACAAACCGTTCAAGCCGCATCTGACAATTGGCCGCGTGAAATCCGGCAAGAACATTCGGCAACTGGTCGCCAAATCGGATATGTATCCGTTGCCCGAACTGTCATTTGCAGTTGGCGAAATTGTCGTGCTGAAAAGTGAATTGCATCCGGCAGGAGCGCGGTATACGCCGCAGGCAAAAGTGAAACTCGGCGATTGAAAGGAAAAAGAGCGCAGGTTGCCCAAAAACCTGCGCTCTTTGACGGTGATCGAGAGCGAATCGGTGTGCTCTCATTGGCTGAGACAAAAAAATCTGGCTGAAAACCTGTTCGACTGAGAACTTCGTAAAGAACTCAGTTGTGATACTGGTTGGCAATCAGCTTGGCGACGTCCTTGATGGTGTCTTCGGCGGCATTCACCGTGGCATCCGACGCGGTATCGAAATCGTCCGGATTATCCGAAATGTCATCCATAAAGATTGCTACCAGAACTTCCTGCCCGTCCGGGAATCGGAACCGTCCCGCATCGGCGCGAACGTAACGCGGCGCTCCGGTCAAACTACCGCCTTTGTTCCAAACGCTGATCGCCGGATTGAACATCGGGCCGACAGTCGAAGCGATGTAGCTCTTTTCATTTACGCCGTCGTTGTCGCCATCCATTTTCAGCGTGTTCCAAAACCGTGTTTCCGACAGATTGCTCAGCACGTTGTCCTGCAGCACTTTTTTCAACAGCGTGACCATTTCGCGCGGCGTGGATTTGTTTTCCCAACCTTCCTGGCGGTCTTCACCGGAGTTGCTGTTGCCGTGCATGCTCGGCGCGCCGGTTCCGGACATATACCGATGGATGCGCGTCACATCCAATCCCATCTGATCCAGCCGGGTGTTGATCGTCGCCGCTCCCAGCCGCTGAATCAGCCGATTGGTCGCCCAGTTGTTGCTGCTGCGGATCATGAACTCGGCCATCTGCTTGACCGTGTAATTGGTGTTCGGTTGCAGCCAATCGCCCTGATTGGTTCCAAACTGCGCCCCGGAATTCATCACTGCGAACCACGAATCGTTGCCCAGATCAATCTCACGCAACAACGCATACAAAATGCCGATCTTGCTGGTGCTGGCGATGGCAAATTCCTGATCGGCGTGAACCATCACCTGCTGCCCGGTCGTCAAGTTGATGACCGCCGCGCCGCCGCGCGCTTTAGCCGAATCAATCTCTTTGCGAATCTTCAAATGCAGCGAGGAGTTGTCGTTGACCTGAGGCACAGCGTCAAAAAACCAGATGCCGCCATACCGAATGCCGTCGGGCGTTTCCGCCGCGTAAAAATTGTCAATGTTGAATCCAGCAGCCCAATAATTGTTGTAATAGCGCTGGAACTCGCGCCAATCGCGGTTGGTGCGAACTCGCCAAGCCGAATTCACGCGCTTCCAGATGCCGGAGTAATACACTTCGCCGTTGACGGTGTGCGCATCCAGATGGACTGGCAGGTAATCATTCTGTTTGTAATCGTTCAGATGATCGTCGTATTGCTGCCGAGTCATCTTGTTGTGCATGTAATAGCCGGTTCCTGGCTGGTGATACCAAATGGAAACGTAGCGCGATTCATCGTTCGATTCGTACGCTTCGACGCGATGCGGAACCCAGCCTTGGCTGCCAACTGTGTCCACCAGAGTTTGCATGCCCGGGCGCGTCGAATGGCGATACAGCAACCAGCCCGTGCCGTTGGTGTTTTTGTGATAAATCACCGCGTAGCGAATGCCGTTCGCAGTGTCGTACCCACTGACATCCACCGGAAAAAAGCCTTGCGCCTTCATCGCCAGATAAATCTGGTCGAACTCCGCCAATGTTTTGCCAAAGTATCCGTACCATTGTTTGTTCCCGGTGTTCTGCACCCAACGCGTGAAATACCGCGTCGAACTTCCGACCTTGTATCCGGTCAATCGCACCGGGATGTATCCGTTCTTGCCGTAGCCATCGAAAAAATCTTGCTGCAAATCCGTCGGCGTCACGCCGAACTTCACAACACCTTCCGCTTCGGCCAGCGCCAGCACCGGCAGCATCAGGGTGAAAACAACTGCAAGCAACAATCCTTTGATCTTCTGAGTAAACATCATTTGCCCTCCTTCATGGCTGTACATCTTTTCAAGTTTTGAGACCGCTTCCCTTTCGACGGGCGCACTTTAAGCGGGAAGGCTTTTGGTTGCTGCGAAGCTGGTCACAGGCAAGGTGTAAGCTGAGTCACATGAATTGCGGATTGTGGATTTCGGATTCTCGCGAACAAAGAATTCCAAAAATTTTCCAGACTGAATAAAGGTAAATCCGCAATCCACAATCCCAAATCCGCAATCAGCAGCGTTTGGCTAA
>JAEUQP010000594.1 GCA_016789645.1 Acidobacteriota bacterium
TTTTTCGACAAATTCAGCCGCCAGCCAATCCAGCAATTGCGGGTTCGACGGTTGTTCGCAGCGCGCGCCGAAATCTTCCGGCGTCGAAACCAGTCCGGCGCCGAAATACTGTTGCCAGATGCGATTGACGATCACGCGCGCCGTCAGCGGATTTTCTTTGGTAACGATCCAACGCGCCAAGCCCAGCCGATTGCGCGGGGCGTTGGCCGGAAACGGCGGCAACACCGCCGGAGTATTTGCCGTGACGGCATCGCCCGGACGTTTCCAATCGCCACGGCGAAAGATGCGCGTTTCGCGCGGATTGGGTCGCGAAGCCAGCGCCAACGTGGTCGCTCCGTACGGCCAACCTCTCATCAATTC
The DNA here is from genome assembly GCA_016789645.1 of Acidobacteriota bacterium. Lineage (GTDB taxonomy): Bacteria > Acidobacteriota > Blastocatellia > RBC074 > RBC074 > RBC074. The sequence goes on from JAEUQP010000594.1 coordinate 361, forward strand.
ATCAATCTGATTGTTGGCTTCGACAAAATCATCCGGAGCGGCAGCGTTCGCGGCGGATTCTGTTTCTGCCTGAATGACGTGTTCCTGAACAATTTGCCAGCGGTAAAAACTGAACAATTGGCGTTGCTGTTCCTGGGTTCGCTTTGCAGCGGGAATGGCAAGCAAATGGCGCACGGAAGCCAGCGGGTCGGCTTTGGGATTGGGCGCAGTTGTCACGGAGATGCGGAATTTGCCGATGTTCGGAATCAGGTTTCCGACGCGAATCTGTTCGTCGAACTTTTGCGCCAACTGAAATTGAAAGACCGTGCCGCCGTCAAAACCTGTGGGTTGAGTGGTGGCAAACACCATCTGGCGATTCTGGTTGCGCCGAACGTTGCCCGCGTCGCTGTTCCAGTGCGTTCGCGGATCGCCGTCAATCACGTTTTTCACCAGCAAGCCCGGGCGTTCGAAATCCGCCGTCGCATTGGTTAGCACAACTTTGGCAACATTGTCAGTATTGTTGGCAGGTGCGGCGTCCACCATAAATTCGGTGATGTACAGACTGCCATCCGGCGCGCGTCCCGGACCTCCGCGCGGCAAATTCGTATCGGTCAGAAACTCCACCCGAAAGCCGGTGATGTTTTTCAGCGAAGTGCGCGCTTTTACTTTGTAATTGTTGCCGGTCGTGTTTTCGCCTTTGGCGATGAACGATCCGTCTTCCAGATGTTCGAACTTGACGCCAAAAGACGCGAAAATTTCGGCATCTTTCAACACTGTCCATTCAATCGGCGGCTGTTGGTGTCGCTGTTCCCATTCGGCCATTCGCTTGGCCAGGTCGGGTGTTTTGGCGATCAACTGATCTTCGATGGCAGCGACTTTGGTCTGAATTTCCGCGCGTTTTTTCAGCACTTTTTCGTCCGGCACTTCCAACACCGGCTCGTCGTCTCCGTTCAGAAACGCATAAAACTGGTAATACTCCTTTTGCGTAACGGGATCGAATTTATGGTTGTGGCATTGTGCGCAGTTGATGGTCAGCCCTAGAAACGATTTGCCAATGGCGTCTACGCGATCAATCAATCCTTCGACGCGGAACTGTTCGGGATCAATGCCGCCTTCTTCGTTCAACATCGAATTCCGCAAAAAACCTGTGGCGATTTTTTGATCCAGGGTTGCGTTGGGCAACAAATCTCCGGCCAGTTGCTCAATCGTGAACTGGTCAAACGGCATGTTTTGATTGAACGCCTTGATAACCCAATCGCGATACGGCCAGATTGAACGCGGCAAATCTTTTTCAAAGCCGTTGGTGTCGGCGTACCGAGCCGCGTCCAACCACCAGCGCCCCCAGCGTTCGCCATAATGCGGCGACGCCAACAATCGCTCCACCAGTTTTTCGTAAGCTTGCGGAGAAGTGTCAGACAGGAATTCGTCAATCTCTTTCAGGCTCGGCGGCAATCCGGTCAAATCCAGGCTCAACCGCCGGATCAGCGTTTCCTTTGATGCTTCGGGCGAAGCCGTCAGCCCGCGCTTTTCAATTGCTGAAAGAATGAAGGCATCAACTGGAGTCCGAATCCAAGCCGCATTTTTCACCGACGGCAACGCCGCCTGTGTCGGAGCAACGAAAGCCCAATGCTTGGGAACCTCATTCCCTACGTCTCTCCGTCCCGCTGTCTCTGCGTCCGGCCAAAGAGCGCCTTCGTCAATCCAGCGTTTGATGAGTTCGATTTGCTCCGGCTTCAACTGGCCGCCCATTGGCATGCGCGCTTCATCGTTCAGCCCCAACAACCGATGCACCAGTCGCGAATCTTTGCTGTTGCCGGGCAAAATCGCCGCGCCCGAAATGCCGCCTTTCATCGCGGCGGCCTTGGCGTCCAGCCGCAATTGCCCCGAAGCTTTTTGGGTGCTGTGGCATTGGTAACAATTCGCCGCGAAAATCGGTTGAATGTCGCGGGCGAATTCGACTTTGGATTGCTGGGTAAGATTTGTGGCAGAGCGAGCCGACACGCCAGCCCGCCAACTCAGCAAGCCCGCGCAAAACAGCAGGCATAGCAATAGTTTGATTGTTTTGGTCATAAGCGAATTCCGATGGACGTTGGGCGGAATGAACGAACTGCCCTGATCTTCAGAGCAAGCTCGGAAAAGTTATAAACGTCCTTTTCGCTTCTGACAAGATTCGTCAACCGACAATTGAAAACTCCGACGGGCTGCGATTTGACCAAGCTGGCGCTTTGCCCTAACGGTCATTTGATTCTGACCGTGACTGGGTTAGAAATGGAATCCCCGTAAACCAGCGTAATTGTCACGTCGCCTTTGCCGCGCAAGGTTTTCGGCAAGGTGATGTTTACCTGATCCAACCCGGCGAAACTATTTTGCGGACCGATATAATCTATTCTGACAACTTCGTCGTTTATCAGCGCCTGGACCTGGATTGGGAATGTGGGAAAACGCAGCCCGGTTCCGAACAGCGCCAGTGTCACTCCTTGATTGTCGGCTCCCAGATCAATCGGGTTGGCAACCAGTCGTCCCATCGAATCAAGAACGGCAACCGGAAAAATTTCTGGCGGCTCAGAAGAATTGGCCGTCCAGCGATAAGCCACCGCAGCGGCCAGCCCTCTGCCCGAAGCGTCCGCCGTGAACAAACTGGGCGTGTAGCCTTCGACGAAGATTTTCCCGCTGAAACTCTGATTGGC
>JAEUQP010001118.1 GCA_016789645.1 Acidobacteriota bacterium
TTTGTCTGGCTGGAAGCAGAGATTTTTGCGGAATCAGCCAATTTGACAGGCGGCCTGTGGAATTACCGATACAAAGCATTGGGCGCAGCCGGACTCTATTTCGGCATTCTGGGCTTCAATCTGTTTATGACGTTTTGGATCGGCGAACGACAGTTGGGCGTCGTCGGGGTGATTATCGTGTTGCCGATTCTGTTGTTGATTCTGCTGAAATTGCACCAATCACGCCGAGAAAATTTTCAAACTTCAGCCGCCATCGAATAGTCTTACCTGCAAACTTCCACGTTAATCGTTTGAGGTAAAGAAATGAGAAAAAAGGTCTTCGCGATTGGGACAGTTCTGATTTGGTTGATCGCCAGCTTTATCCCGTCCAATGCGCAGGAGCAAAAGCAGGAAACGCTGAAAATTGACACCGCTTTGGTCAGCGTGCCGGTGATTGTCAGTGACCGCCAAGGGCGTTACATCAGCGGTCTGAAAGCTTCGGACTTCACCTTGTACGAAGATCGCATCAAGCAGCCGATAGATTTTTTTGCCGACACGGAAGAACCCATCAATGTCGCGTTGCTGCTCGATACCAGCAAAAGCACGACAATGGTGCTGGACGACATCAAGAAAGCCGCCAAAGATTTCGTCAAACAATTACGTCCACAAGATCGCGCGATGATTGTCAGTTTTGATTTCAACGAAACTGCTTTGTGCGAGTTGACCTCGGATCGCAAGACACTGGAAAAGGCGATTGGCAAAGCTCGCATCGGCGATGTGATGGGAACCAAGTTGCGCGATGCCGTGTTTGACGTGATGCGCGAAGAATTCCGAACGGTCAAAGGACGTAAAGCGATTGTGTTATTGACCGACGGCAAAGACCACGGCAGTGAAGTCAGCGAACGAAAGTTGCTCGATGCCGCCACCGAAGCCGACACATTGATCTATTCGGTGTTTTATCAATCGCTGCCTCCCAACTTCGCCGGACGCGATCGCGGCGGTTGGGGAGGGCGAGGCGGCAGACGCGGCGGCATTTTTATCCCCAGGTTTCCGGTGCCGCCTCAACGGCGAGGTCGCATAGAAGCGCGCAATGCCGAGGCCATCGAATTTTTGCAGGAGCTGTCTTCCGTTTCCGCCGGACGGTATTTCGACAGCGAAGTGGCCAAGCTGAAAGAAACTTTCGGGCAGATTGTCGAAGAACTTCGCCATCAATACCGGCTTGGCTTTTATCCCGGCGATCACGCTCCGGGGAGTATTCACAGTTTGAAAGTCGAAGTCGCACGCCCCGATGTTGTTGTGCGTTCGCGCCGAAGCTACCGCGTCGCCGGAAAGTCTCAGTCAGAATGAAGGTTTCCAGCTTCATCAAGGCTTTCCTTATCCTGCCGAATCGTTGTAAACATGCTGCGCGCAATCCGGCGCATTGACGTTTCCCACAAACATCGGAAGCCAACCAGTTCATCTTGAAAGCTATGAAAAACATCTTGCTTGCGGTCGCAGTGTTGTGTTCGCTTGGCGGAATTGCTTTTGCCGAAGGGCCGATTCCGCCGATTCAATCCGGTTACGGAGCCAACGGCGCGTTCACGGTCAAAGAGGACAAGTTTCCCAGCCCGCTTTACGACAATGAAAAGGTGCAGGTGTTTCGCCCGGTCGAACGGGCGGAGCCTGCGCCAGTTATCTTCTTTGCACCGGGATTCAACAACAATGACCCGGACGAATACCGCCCGCTTATCAATCACATCGTCAGTCGAGGCTTCGCGCTGGTCTATCTACCGTTTCAAGTCGTTTCCGGCGACATCACGCTGCACGAAAAGCGGTACAACACGATCTGGGCTGGCTTTGAAGAAGCGGTAAAACGATATGGTGATTCTTTTGACCTGACGCGCATGGGCTTTGTCGGACATTCGTATGGCGGGGCGGCTTTGCCCGCGATGATGCAGCGCGCAGTTGTCGGCAAAGGGTGGGGAAAGAATGGCGCGTTCGTTTATTCGATGGCAGCGTGGTACGTCTTTAGCTTCGGTGTGAAGGAGTACGTCAACTGGCCCCAGCACGTGAAACTGTTGGTGCAGATTTATGAAGACGACGGCGTGTGCGATCACCGTATGGCCAAAGAAATTTTTGACAGAACCAACCTGCCCGCCAGCGAAAAAGAC
>JAEUQP010001134.1 GCA_016789645.1 Acidobacteriota bacterium
GTCACGATCAGAATTTTTTGCCGCTGACTGATTGCTTGGCGTAACCGTGTCACGGCTTGAGCCATGTCACGCAACATAAAGGGCGAATGCAAATCGGCGGAAAACTCTGGCGAGAGGAACTTTTTGATCTCCGCCGCGTGAGAAAAGCCGCGATTGACGAGACAACGAAGCAGAATTTCTTCTTCGCCGGTTTCTTCACGCAAAGTTTGCAATACGGATTCATCACATTCGGCCAATTGCCAGCGAGCACCTGTCAAGCCGCGTGTGATTTTTGTGAGAGGCGGAGTCATGTGGGTTCCTTTTCAATACAAAAATGTTTGAAAGCGGCGGCAGTATGCCGAAGGACGTAGTTAAATGACAAGCAATACGGGTGTTTGCAAGCCATTCACTGGCTTGAGTTTTAATCTGGAGAATTTTTTCGGCAAAGTCCCAAAATGCCGGGAACATTTTTTCCTGAGCAGCGTGATAGGGCACGTGTGTGTAGTTTGTGTGAGGTGATCTGCTACGCGATCAGAAAGCGAGGCGATCACCTCGATTTTTTTGCCCACGGCTTTTCCCCCCGCGACCTCACGGAGAAAACAGCTCGACTTTACACCAAACCGTTGATGTTTTAGTCTGACAGCGCTTCAGAGAGCTTCAAAAATCAGAAAGCTTCGAAAAAAAATGCCCCACGCCTCAGTTGTATTGCGAACTTATTCATCAAAGACAGATTTCTGAATCAGACGTCTGATTGTCTTCATAAAATTTTGAGTTATGAAACCTCTAGTTAATTTAGCAAGCAGCCCGTTTCGAAACCGGCGATTATTCTGGTTGGTGATCTTGCTGCTGTTCCTGGTTCCCGCGTATTTCGGGATGCAGATGATTGAAAGCGCCTCGCGGTTGAATGACGATATTTCCAACCAGAAGATGAAGGTCAAAGCCAAGGAAATTGAATACAAGCAGATGGAAAAGCCGGTCGTTTCCAACGTCAGCATCTCCACTGATGAAAACAAACAGTTGGTTGCCGCCAATGAACTGATTGCACGTCGCGCCTTTTCGTGGTCGCAATTGTTGAGCGACATCGAGCGCAGTTTGCCAGCAGGAGTGCGTGTGTTGCGGGTTGCCGTCAACCAAATTCTGCCTCATGAACGCGAAGAAGCGTTTGATGGCAGCGAAAACGCCGCCACGTTGACCTTGACGGTGATCGGCAAAACCAATCAGGACGTGACGACCATGATTAACCGGTTTCACGATACCGGACGCTTCAAGGTCTTTCCGTTGAGTAAAAAAACCGTTGACGGCACGGACGAAATCGAATTCGAGTTGAAGGTGGAATACTTTCCGCCGATGTCCGGCAATCGCGTCAATGCTGCCAACCAAATCGCCAGCGCCAAACCTGCGGAGAAGAAGTGATGAATCTGAAAACCACAGAAATTCTGGATGGTCTGAAAGACGCGCTGAGCCGGGCGAAATTGAATCTGGTTGAAATTCTGGCGTTGGTGCTGGCGTTGGTATTCGCCGGAGCGATCGTTTTTTATTATTTCTCGAAAGTCCAACCGCTCAGTTCCGAATTGAGTCAGTTGAAAGCCCGCGAAGCGCAAATTCAATTACAAATAGACAAGGTCAACACCGACGAAAAGAAACGCAACGAACAGGCGGCCAACGCCGAAGCGATTCTGGCCAGTTTGAAAAACTTCGATCTGTATCTGAAACAGGACGAACGCGGGATGACCGAAATCATCAACGAGATTGATTCGCTGGGCCAAAAGCATGGTGTGCTGACGGGAGATTCCAGCTATCGCGTGGCCGAAGCCGAACCGCTTGCTGACGAATCCGGACAACCGGCGCAGCAAAAACGCGATGACGAAGATCGCAAAATTTATCCGTCGCTCGGCATTGATACGAACATCATCGGCGAATATCCGAACCTGCGACGGTTCCTGACTGATCTGGAACGCAGCAAACAATTTTTGATCATCAATGCGGTGAACTTTCAGGGCGAATCGGACGCAGTTCGTCGCGCTGCGCAAAAATCCGGCTCGCAAAAATTACAACTGAGTTCAAACGATGCCGTCCCGGTCAGTTTGAAAATCGAAATGGATACGTATTTCCAGTCGCCCTATAAATCACTCAGCAAAACCACGACCAGCCAACTGGCTGCCGAAGGACAAAGCAAAAAGCAGGAACAGGCGACTCAAAAAGCCTCGACCGAAGAGAAGCAGTGAGGGGAGTGTCGAGCCTGAAACGTCGGGATCGAAAATAGCAAGATGAGCCAAGAGAAAGACAAAAAACAGGACAATAGCGAAACCCGGAAAAAGATTTTGCTGGGCGTGTTGCTCGCCGTGATGGTGGGCGTTGTCTATCTGCAATTTTTCACGGGCGATGATCCGGTTCCGACTTCGCCGGTTGCCGTCAACCCAGCGACGCGCAGGCCTTCGCCAACGCCGACTCCGCGCGCATTGCGCCCAGGCGAAAAAGCCATTCCGATCATCACGCAACCGTTGCAGTTTGCGTGGTTTGAAAAACGAAATTCGGGAGAAGGAACGGGACGGAACATTTTCGTGTATCCGCCACCGCCACCGCCTCCAACGCCAAAGCCGTTGCCGCCACAACCGACTCCGCCTCCACCGCCGATATTGCTTTCGGCGCTGAATCCTTCGGGCGTGATTGGGCGAACCGGCGGATTTGTCATGAATATTTTTGGCGACAAGATTCCCGAAGACGCGCAAGCCTTTTTGGACGGTCGGCCTTACCCGACCAAGTTCGTCAATGCCACCAAAGTGGAAGTACAAATTCCTCCCGAAGCAATTCGCAACGGTGGAAGTCTGGGTGTACAGGTTCGCAGCAAAGGCGATACAAGCCTGTTTTCCAATTCGATTTCCTTGAGCGTTGCCGAACCGCCGCCGCCGCCCTATCGCTATGTCGGTTTGATTTCCAACAAACGCGGTATGACAGCCGTGCTGAAATCTCAAGCGGACGAGGGCGAAGTTCACAGCGTCATCAAAGGCGGGAAACTCGGCACACATTGGCGTATCGTCAATATCACGCCCCAGCGAATTGAAATCGAGGACACCAACATTCGGGTCGTTCACACGATCAACTTTACCGCTGAACCAAACTAACAGGTTTGCCAGAGCGAGGTTTCCGGGATGAAGCAATCACGAAGAAGGCCGAACCACATTTCCAACCGCGGCGAACGCGGATATGCCTTGATCGCCCTGATCGGCATCATTCTGTTTGCGATGATTTTGACCACGGCGGCAGCGCCCGTGCTCAAAAAAGAATTGCAGCGCGAAAAAGAAGAGGAAATGTTCTGGCGCGGGCAGCAAGTGCAGATGGCCATTGCCCAGTATTTCGCCGCCAGCGGCAAATTCCCGACCAATCTGAAAAAAGACCTGGTGGACGGCGTCAAAATTGGCCCCGCAGCCAAACAGATTCGGTTTCTGCGACCTTCGGCGCTGTGCGACGGGATGAATCCCTGCCCATCCGAAGAAGGCAACTGGAATCTGGTGTATCTGGGCGACCGCGAACCTGCCGATTTACGCGATGCGCTTTTGGCTTATCTGCAAAAACAAAAATTGCCGCCGACCATCCCGCCGTTGTTGACGACCGCGGCGGAAATGGGCAAAAACCGTTTGCCCGGCGCAGGTGGAGATAAGCCTGGAGAACAATCCGACGATTCGTCCGGTTCCGATGACAAATTGAAAGGCAAACCCATCGTCGGTGTTACCAGCAAAACCAACGACAAAATGTTTCGCAGTTATTACGGCATCGAGGAATACAACAAGGCGCTGTTCTTTCCGCAGGTTCCGGTCATCACGGGCGGCATCATTCCGCCGATCGGAATGGGCGCGGCTTTCGCCCCTACCAATGTCGCCAACCCCAGATGCCCCGATGGCGGCGTCCGCATCAATGGTCAATGTTTCGGTGGATTGCGTCCCGGACAGTTGTGCCGCGGTCCCAACGGAGAATCCGTTCCTTGCCCTGGCAGGTGATCGTTTCAACAGGCCGCATCCATTTTTCGCCCAGCGCGGATGAGTTCAACGATTCATCCGCGCTTTCGTTTGAGGAGAAATCACACACATGAATGTTTTGGTCACTGGCGGAGCCGGGTACATCGGCAGCGTCGTCGTCGAACAATTGCTGAAGCACGGCCATCAGGCTGTCGTATTCGATAATTTGAGCAAAGGCCATCGCGCCGCCGTTGCGCCCGAAGCGGTGTTTCTGCAAGCTGATCTGCACGACAACGACGCCGTGATTCGCGCGCTGGAAACGCACAAAATCGAAGCCGTCATTCATATGGCCGCCGATTCGCTCGTGGGGGAATCCATGGCCGATCCGTTGAAGTATTTTGGCAGCAATGTCGGCGGAGCCAATTCGCTGTTGAACGCCATGCTCAAGGTCGGTGTCCGGAAAATCGTGCTGTCTTCGACGGCAGCAACGTACGGGGCGCCGGAAACCATGCCCATCACCGAAGCCACGCCGCAACGTCCGACCAACCCGTACGGCGAATCCAAACTGATGATTGAAACCATGCTGCGTTGGTGCGACGCGACGTATGGATTGCGCTACGTCAGTTTGCGGTATTTCAACGCCGCGGGAGCCACCGAGCGTTGCGGCGAAGATCATGAACCGGAAACGCATTTGATCCCGAACGTTTTGCGAGTCGCCGCAGGCAAAGCCGAACATGTCAATGTGTTTGGCGAAGATTACCCGACGCCGGATGGCACTTGCGTGCGCGATTACATTCACGTCATTGATCTGGCCGACGCGCACATCCTGGCGCTGAACGTTCTGGAGCGTCGCAGCGAGGTGTACAACCTGGGATACGGCAGCGGTTATTCCGTCGCCGAAGTCGTCGAAATGGCTCGGCAAGTCACCGGTCGTCGAATTCCAACCGAAGCCGCGCCTCGGCGAGCGGGCGATCCTCCCGTTTTGATTGCCAGCCCTGACAAAATCATGCGCGATTTGGGCTGGAATCCTCGCCACAGCGAACTGGATCGAATCATCGAATCAGCCTGGCGATGGCATGTTGCCCATCCGAATGGCTATTAAGGATAGTTTCCAGTCGCCGGTTTCCAGTTTCCAGTTCATTCGCTGAGGTCACAACTGGAAACCGGCGACTGGAAACTGGAAACTGCATGAGAATCATCGCCGGACAATACAAAGGCCGACGCCTGAAAACGCTGGAAGGGTTGGCGGTGCGTCCGACTTCGGATCGGATGCGCGAGACTCTGTTCAACATTTTGATGCCGCGCATCGAAGACGCACGGTTTCTGGACTTGTGCGCCGGTTCGGGAGCCGTCGGCATCGAAGCATTGTCGCGCGGAGCATTGCACGTCACCTTTGTCGAATCGTCGCGTAAAGCCGCCGCCGTCATCAGCGAAAACCTGCGGCATTGCGGCATTCGGGAACATTACACCTTCATTGCGCGCGATGCGCTGACGGCGCTGAAACACCTTGCCCGCGACGGTCGCCAATTCGACATTGTCTATTTCGACCCGCCGTATGATTCCGAGTTGTATTCGCCGGTGCTGTGGCAGATCGCGCAACACAATTTGCTGGCCGAAGATGGCATCGTCATTGTCGAACATCGTCGCCAACTGCCGCTCGCGCCGAATTACGACCAACTGCGCCCGTACCGCGAACTGGTGCAAGGCGAATCGGTGCTGACATTTTTCCAACTGGAAACCAACAACTCACCAACGGATTCCATGACGACTGAAACATTGATTGACGAACTTTCCCAACTCATTTGGGATTATCACCACTTGAACCATCCACTGGAGAAGTCCGATTTGATTTTAGCGTTGGGCAGCAACGACACGCGCGTTGCCGAACACGCCGCTGATCTTTACCTGCAAGGGTGGGCACCACGCTTGATGTTTTCCGGCAACGTCGGCGCGTTGACGCGCGGCAAGTTCGCCAAATCCGAAGCCGAAACCTTTGCCGACATCGCCGTCGCCAAAGGCGTCCCGCGTTCGGCGATATTGATCGAACCGAATTCCACTAACACTGGCGAAAACATAATCTTCAGCCGCCGCGTTCTGGCTGAACATGGGCTGGATCCGCAAACGTTCATCGTCGTGCAGAAACCGTATATGGAACGCCGAGCCTATGCGACCTTTATGAAAAACTGGCCCGGCAAACACATCCTCATCAGTTCCCCGCCGAGCGATTGGGCGACTTATCCAACAGCCGAACTGCCCAAAGATTTGGTCATCAACATCATGGTCGGCGA
>JAEUQP010000606.1 GCA_016789645.1 Acidobacteriota bacterium
GCGTCGCCCGCTGAGCGACATTCCGCAAGTCCGGCCTTACGACATCAAATCGCCCGAACTGGTGGAGTTGATGAAATCGCACGGCATCGAAGCGGTGTTTTCGATGTGCATTGACGTGTATCTGCCGAAGCAACTGATCAACACGCCGAAACACGGCGCGTTTCTCTGGCACGAAGGATACACACCGGAATACCGCGGCGTGTATCCGGCATTCTGGGCGTTGGTCAATGAAGATTACGACTTGCTGGGGTACACCTTGTTGCGAATGAATTCCAAGCTGGACGCGGGCGAAATTTTCCTGCAAGGCCGCGCTCGCAATCTGGATTTGGCGAAAGACTGGCACAGTTACATCGCTCACAAATCCATCGTGGACAGTTTGCCGGAGGTGCAGGAATTTCTGGTGGCGCTGGAACAAGGCACAGCGAAACCGATTGAACGTCCCAATGCCAAAGACGGCTATTACTCTTACCCAACCGCCAGCGCATTGCTGAAACTGATGTGGCGGCGATTCTGGAACAAACCGCGGGTGCAACAACACATCAACGCTCAATGATCGCTGCCAATAAACAATCCGACGCCGACTGGCCATTTGTGTCGGTCGTGATGCCTGTGCGAAACGAAGCCGCACACATCGCCGACTGTTTGGCGGATGCGCTTGGCCAGGATTACCCGGCGGATCGGTTTGAAGTGTTGGTGGCGGACGGCTGTTCAACCGACGCCACTCCGCAAATCATCGAATCGCTACATGCCCGGCATCCCAATTTGCGATTGATCCCGAATCTGCAGCGCATCACCCCAACAGGATTGAACGCCGGAATCCGCGCTGCCCAAGGCGAAATCATCGTGCGAATGGATGCTCACACCGAATACGCGCCCGATTATTTGCGGCAGTGCGTGATGGTGTTGAAAGAAACCGGAGCGCAAAACGTCGGCGGAGCTGCGCGGACCAAGGCCAGCGGTTATCTGCAACAAGCGATCAGCCTGGCGTATCACTCGCCGTTTTCCGCCGGAGGCGCGCGGTTTCACAACGTCGAATACGAAGGCGAAGTGGATACCGTCACCTACGGATGCTGGCGTAAACAGACACTGCTTGATCTGGGATTATTCGACGAAGAACTGGTTCGGAATCAGGACGATGAACTCAATCTGCGGCTGACGCGACAAGGCGGCAAAATCTGGCAATCGGCGCGGATTCGTTCGTGGTATCACCCGCGCGCCTCGCTGGCGGCTTTGCTGCGGCAATATTCGCAGTACGGATACTGGAAAGTGCGCGTCATCCAAAAACACAAACTTCCGGCTTCCTGGCGACACTTGGTTCCGGGCGCGTGGCTGGGAAGTTTGGTTCTGCTGGCGCTGCTGGCTCCGATTCACCGATGGATTTTTGCGCTGCTGGTGATTCACGTGCTCACTTATTTGCTGGCCAACCTGCTGGCAACGGCGCTGACCTGTCTTCGCGCCAACGACTTTCGCTTCCTGCCCATTTTACCCATCGTCTTTGCCTGCTATCACGCCGGCTACGGCTTCGGATTTCTGCGCGGTTTCATTGACTTCGTTTTGCTGCGCCGAGGCGCGCGCGAAACTTTCAGCACGTTGACGCGCGGACAATCCCGATAAGCCCTGCTCTCTTCCTCTAGCCCTCTTCATTTGCAGGAAAAAAGCATTGACCGATTTTTCGCCGATGGGCTACACTCCGGCGTCC
>JAEUQP010000631.1 GCA_016789645.1 Acidobacteriota bacterium
CGAGTTTGCCGCGCTGGTTGAAGACCTGGTGAAATCGCTGGACAAATTCAAGGTGGGCGAGCAGGAGAAAAAGGAATTGCTGAATGCGTTGGCGGCTTTGAAAGGCGACATCGTCAAATCCAAATACGACACCGTGGCCACCGGAACCGAACTCCCCAAGAAATTCAAACCGGCTCCGCCAGTCGGCGTCAGAAAAGGATCAAAAGCAATGAAGAAATAAAATCATCATTTTGGGTAAGCAGGCTTCAGCTTCCCGACCTGAAAAGTCTGCGTACCCAAAAGGCTAATTCAATTTGACGTTGCGGACGACTTGCCAGTCGCCGGAAGGCTCAATCTTCAAATTGGCGACGCGGTTGCGATGAACGACAATCGTTGCCGGATACCACAGATAAATCTGCGGCAAGTCGTTCGACAACGTCTTTTGAATTTCGGAAAAGATTTGTTTGCGGCGATCTTGCGTGGCCAGAATGGATTCGGCCAGCAATTTGTCCACGGCAGGATTGGTGTACCGCATGCGATTCTGACCGTTTGGCGGAATGGATTTCGATCCATACATAAACGCGAAAATGTCCGTGCTCTGATTGCCTCCGACTGAAGTGTTCAGGTAAAGCTGGTAATTGCCATCGGTCATGTCCTGGGTCAGTTTTTGCCGTTCCAGCGTTTGGATTTCCAGTTTGACGCCGATGCGGGCGAATTGCGCCTGCAAGGATTCAGCAGTTTTTTTGGCAATCGAAACTGTTGAAGTTTTCAAGGTCAGTTTCAATCGCTGCCCGTCTTTTTCCGGTCGTCCGGCCTGATCCAATAATTGCTTGGCGCGTTCCGTGTCGTAAGCGTACGTCGCGACGTTGGGTTCGTAAGCCCATTGCGAAACCGGCAAAATGCTGTGAGCGGCTTTGGCCTGTCCGCGCAGCACGTCGCGGATGATGGCTTCGCGATCAATGGCGAACGATAACGCCTGCCGAATGCGCTGGTCTTTCAAGATCGGATCGAGCAGATTGACGCCCAGATGCGTCAGATTGGTTCCGTCAATCATTTCCACTTTCAAGCCTTCGGCCTTTTGCAATCCTTCGACTGTGATTGGATCAAAGTCGGCATTGATGGCCAGATCCACCGAACCTTTGCGCAGCTCGCTTTCGCGCGTGCTGTTGTCGGGAATAATCTTGACCCTGAGTTTTTCGACGCTGGGCGTGCCTGCGAAGTATTGCGCGTTGGCCGCGAGCACGACTTCCTGATCTTCGGTAAAGCTTTCAAATTTGAACGGGCCTGTGCCGATGGGCTTTTTGGCTTGCTGGTCGGTTGTGCCTTCGGGAATGATGCCGACCGGGACAATTTGATTGGGCAAGCCCGGACAAGGTTCATTGCAACGAAAGACGACGGTTTGCGGATCAACGACTTCAACGCCGGCCAGCAAAGGTTTGTCCGGGGCGACCAGTCGCGTGAATTCGACTTTTTTCTGCGAGGTGAATCCGGAGGCGAGCATCGTGTCGAAGGTGTATTTCACATCCAGAGCGGACAGTTTTTGATCGTTGTGGAATTTGACGCCTGGCCGCAATTTGAAGGTGAAGGATTTGAAATCCGCTGACGGTTCGAAACTTTCGGCCAGGTCCGGGATCGGATCAAACTTTTCGTTTTTCCGAGTCAGGCCATTGAAGATCAATTGGCGCATGCGTTCGTCGGCAGAATCGGAACTGACGCGCGGGTCAAATGTCGAAACCCGTTTTTCCAGCATCATTACCAATTCATTGCCGGATTGAGTGCGGCTGCAGGATGTGGAACCAGCCAGCGCAATCACGACTAAAAGTAAAAAAGATGCAGGAGCAGGGAAGCGAGTGCCGGAAATTTTCATATTGATGAGGTCAGAAGGAAATGATGATTATTTTGCGGGAGTAGGAGTCGCCAGATTTTTTTCTCTGGCTTCGCGCTCTTTCGCTTCGCGTTTGGCGTCAAGCTCGCGCGTGTATTGTTCGAACAAGGTTTGTTGTTCAGCAGTCAGCAGCGTGGCAATTCGTTTTCGCGTGTCGAGGCGAATCGCCTTGTACTGCGGGCGGACTTCGTCATCCAGCAGTTGGTATTGCCGCCGAGATTCAGCCAGCAGTTTATCAATCTCAGTTCGCTGGGCCTGAGTCAGGCTCAATCGGTTGTTCAGTTCGTCAATGATCGGAACTGACGTGCCGACCTGTTTGTTCATCGAACGATGCAACAACAGATATTGGCCAGACGCGCCAACAACAATGCCAAGCAGAAACGCCGCCAGAATGATGAACTGAGCTTTGCGTTTGGTGGCGATGGAATTCTGATTAGCGAGCATTGTCGGCTCCATCGTTATTGAAATCCCGCGACGAATTCAATTGCGTGTTGTTGCTGATCAAATCCTCGATTTGCGGAGCCGCTCCACCGGATTGGTTCTGTTTGACCGCCAATTGGCCGCTCAACGCCAGCAGGAAAATTGCGGCGGCGGCAAAGGCGAACAGCCAACTGCGAATGGAGATGATCGCCGATTCCCAGGTCAGCGGCACATTTTCTCTGGCGGCGTGAATTCGAGCCCTGACTTGATTGATCAAACGAGTTTCTTCCCAGGCATCCTGCTCAGCTTGATGGTTGGAATATTGTTCCACCAAAGATTTAAGCACCGAATGGGTGGTTAGTTCGTGGCGGCATTTGGGACAGGATGCAGCATGTCCTTTGAGGGCGGATCGGACAGCCGTTTCCGCATCGCGCCCATAAGTCATCAATCGAATGGCTTCTCTACACTTCATTTGGTTCTGTCTCCCTGAATGGCAACTGTTTTTCGTTCTTCGGCTTTTCTCAATCGAGCGAAGGCTTTTCGCATGGCGTGCCGGGCACGAAAGGCTCGAATTTTGACTTTGGCTTCCGACCAGCCCGTGATATGCGCGATTTCCCGGATGGAATTGTTTTCAGCATGCAGCAGCGTCAGTACCAGACGATCTTCCGGCGAAAGCCCCACTAATAGTTTGCCAGAAATTTCAGCCGCAATTTCACGCTCACTTTCGCTCAAGTGAATATCAAACGCCGATTGAGACAGTTTGCTTTCCAGCCAGTATTCTTCGTCGTCAGACAAGTCTGTAATCAAAGATTCGCTGCGTTTTTTGCGCCGCCGCAATTCGTCGTAACAGTTATTGACGGCAATTTTGGCCAGCCACTGATCGAACGCAGCTCCACGTCTGTAAGAGGAGAGAGAGAAGAAGGCTTTTGAAAACGTTTCCTGAACGATGTCCTCGACGGTTTCGCGCGAGCGAAAAAACCGTCGAGCAATCGAAAAGACACGTTTGTGATGTTTGCGCATCAAGGATTCAAACGCGACTTCATCACCGTTGAGCGTCTTTTCGATCAGAAAATCGTCTGCTGTCAAAGGCACTGCGTTGAACTGAGCCAGTTCTGTTTCCCCAGAGCCAACGCCAAATGTCGTTTCTATTGATTGATTGATCAGCATAACCGCGAATTCCGAATCACACACGGGTGTTGCAAAGTTGCAACGAATTGTTGCCTTTGCAAGACTGCTGTGCTAATTTGCGAGCATTCAATTTATCTATTTATTTATAGGTTTTAGGTGTCACGTGTGACGCCGAACCGATTATCCACATCAACACTTGATTATGGAAGAGCGTAACAGATCAAAAAGGGAAGTACAGGAAGTCGTCAACGATCCTGAGAGTTTGGTGAATGTCGCGGAATTGGGTGCATTCATCAAACGTAAACGAGAAGGCGAACGACTTTCGTTGCGAGCCGTTGCCAAACAAACACAAGTCAGCGCCTCCACGTTGTCGCGAATTGAAAACAGTACGGGGACACCTGATGCAGAAACCTTGGCACGATTGGCGAAATGGTTGAATCTACCTTTAGATCGCATTATCGGACTCCAGGCTTCAATCGAAAATTCATTTGCCCAATTGGTGCCAGGCTACACGCCAGATGTCGTGGAAGCCCACCTTCGCGCGGATGTGAATTTGACACCAGAAAACGCTGCCGCTTTGTCAGAGCTTTTTCGGCTGGCTTACAAGCAATACAGCGTCAAGAAGTAATCAGCGATGTCCAGCTTTTGTGGCAACAGTGATTGTCTCAACCGCGCGCGTTTTTTGCCTGAGCCGCCGGTGAGCGACAAGTTTTGTCAGTTTGAGCGATTGGCGTTGCGAGTTCGGTCGTTTGCCGGATTGACAGGCATTCACGACCGGCTTGACCCGTATGCCTTGGCGGAATCTGTTGGACTGCGAGTCGTGCCGCTGGATTCGATTTCTGGCCTGAGCGATGAAACCAAAGCCTTGTTGCAATCGCCCACCAGCGGAGCTTGGTCAGGCGGTGCAACGCCCATCCTGCCAGACGGAACTCGAGTCGTTATTTTGAATCCCAGCCACAGCGAAACGCGAAAAATGGCGACCTTGATGGAAGAAATTTGCCACGTGTTGTTGGGCCACCAACACAGCGAATTGACCACAGCCACGGAAACCTCCGAAGCCAGTCGAACTCACCACCAACAGATCGAAGAAGAAGCTTATTCCGTAGGCGCAGCCGCGTTGTTGCCATACCGTGCGCTGGCTTGTTATCTTTCACGCGGCTTTACAATTAAAACCATTGCTACCCACGCTGGGGTTTCACAGGCTCTGGTCAGATATCGAATCAGAGTCTTAAAGCTTTCCGCGTATTTATCGCTGTAACTCAACGCGCTTGGCCACATAAGGCCTCTTATCAGACGCAATAAGTATCTAAATGCGATAGTGAAACACAAAAGACTCTTTCTTTCCCTCTTATCAGAAATATTTCCAGTCACGTCGGTGGCCTTCGTTGCGCTGACTTCCTTAGTATTTGTTCAACAAGCGGGCAAATACTTCAACGTCATTTTGTCGTTTCATTCTTCAGCTCAAGTGGCCGTGCAATTCATGTGGAGCCTGATTCCCGGAATCGTGGTCATTACGTTGCCGGTGTCGTTGCTGTTGGGAACGATCATTACGTGCAGCCGACTTTCGACCGATGGCGAAATGACAGCGATGCAATCTCTGGGCATAGGCAAAACCAGCATTGCATTGCCGTTCTTGTGCGTGGGAATCGCCGGAGCCATCCTCACATCATACTTGCTGGCTCAAACCGCGCCGCGGGCACTGAAAAAACTGAAAAGCCTCAGAACCAAAGTTCTGGTTCAGGAAGCTAACGCTCAAATCACCGCCGGGCGATTCATCACACGGTTTCCCAGTTCCCTGCTGTACATTCGTGACATTGACCAGAAAACCGGAGAATGGATCGGCGTGTTTTTATTGCGACGTGAACCGGACAGCGATTTGTCTCGACTGATTACAGCCGAAAAAGGCCAGTTGAGAATTACCGGAGGCGAAGAGAATCAAAAGTTGGCCGTTGAAGTCGAGTTGAAAAAAGTTGTTTCTGTCGAAAGTAAGGTCGCCGCAGACGCGCAATCCACGATGCCTGCCAGTTCCGCGTCTGCGTCTGAAAAACTTTCCATCAAGTTTACGGAACAAGGCAGCAACAACGACGATTCTGCGAACCCCGTTGGGCCATTGTCGGAAATGACGTTGGGCGAAGTCACGCAGCAAATCACTGCTGCGCCTTCAGTCAAAGAACGACGCCAGGCCAACATCGAATGGCACAGACGATTCGCGTTCCCATTTGCCTGTGTCACGCTGACGTTGTTGACGTTTATTGTCGCGTTGCAAGGCAGACGATTGGCCAGCAAACCTCGCACGACTGTCATTGTCCTGTTTCTGGCAATGTTCTTTTATTTGTTGCTCGTTGCTGGACAGAACTTGGCAGTATCCGGCGCAGTTCCAGCCTGGCTGGGAGTCTGGTTTTCCAATCTACTGTTCGGCGGGTACGTCCTTTATGCCTTTGCCACAAATAAATCGGCAATCCGCTTTTCCCTGTTCTCGAAATTGGCGCCGACAAAAACGCCTGCTCCGGCGACAACGTCAACTGATGTTCCGATGGCTACTCAATCAGGCAAATTCAGCTTTCCTGCCTTGAACCCGTTCAGTTTGGTCAATTACCTGCTGGTCAGCGAAATTTTCAAATATTACATGATCTCAGTCAGCGCATTGGTCGTGACTTCGCTGGTGTTTACCTTGTTTGACTTGATTCCAGCAATGAGCAAAACCGGCGCGACTATTGGATACGCGCTAACTTACCTGGGTTATCTGGCTCCACAATTTGTTTATCAGGTGTCGCCGTTTGCTTTGCTGGTAGGAATTTTGACGGGATGTAGTGTGTTGGCGCGAAGCAATCAATTGGTGATTTTATCCGGCGCTGGATTAAGTCGGCTTCGGACGGTCGTTCCGCTGATGATGGCTGTGGTGGGAATAGGATTTTTCCTCTGGTTTATGTCGGATTTCATGTTGCCGCAAACCAACCGCGAGCAGGATTTTCGATACAACAAAATCAAAGGTCGGCAGATGGAACAAACCACCATCGCGTTCGGCAAAAAATGGGTCTTGGGAAAAAACGATACGATTTACAGCTATCAACGTGTGGAAAACGACAGCACGCTGATGAATGCCTCCGTGTACTTTCTGGCTCCGGCGAATCATTTAGTTGAAAAGACCATGCATTTTGCGCAAGCCGCTCCGGCCACGCCATTGACCTGGATTGCGAGCGGAGGCTGGTCGGAAACGATCAATCCCGATCTGACGGTCAGCCGGATTTCGTTGACCGAAAGTCCGCAACCGATTCGCATCGAAGACGGCATTGGCATCTTCAAACGCACGGTCAACGAATCGAGCAAAATGGATTCCGAGGAACTGAAAAATTACATCAGCCAGTTAAAAAGCGTTGGCGCGTCAATTACCGCAGCGCAATTGGATTTGAAACGACGGCTGGCATTTCCCTTCTCTTGCATGACCCTGGCGGTGCTGGCCATTCCGTTTGCGTTGACCAATCGAGGGCGCAAATTCAGCCCGTTGCTGAGCGTTGCCATCAGCGTTGGCATTGGCTTGATCTTCTGGTTGCTGATGTCACTGTTCGAAGCTGCCGGCCAGCAAGACAATCTCCCGGAAGACCTGGCCGTGTGGGGCCCCCAAATCCTTTTTCT